>PNND01000353.1 GCA_013824045.1 Rhodobacter sp.
CGGATCACGCGGGACGCGGCGGCGCAGGCGCTGATGGTCGAGGGGGTGGAGGCGGTGGCGCATCCGTTGGCGGCTGCGGCGCTGGAGGTGCGGTCGGGCGCGCGGCGGGTGCAGACAACGGCCGCCTATCTGGACGGGCTGGTGGAGTTGCAGGACGCGGCTTCGCAGGCGGTGGTCGAGATGCTGCCGCTGCACGACGGGATGAGGGTTCTGGATCTGTGCGCGGGCGGTGGCGGCAAGACGCTGGCCATGGCCGCCCGGGCGCGGCTGCGGCTGTTTGCCCATGATGCCGAACGGCGGCGGATGGCCGATCTGCCCGCGCGTGCGGCACGTGCCGGGACGGTGGTGACGATGGTGGATAATCCAGAAAAAACGGCTCCTTACGACCTGATCCTGACGGATGTCCCTTGTTCGGGGTCAGGCAGCTGGCGGCGCGACCCTGAGGGGAAATGGGGGCTGACACCGGCCCGGCTTGAGACGCTTGTTGCCGTGCAGGCCGGGATCATGGACCGGGCTGCGCGGATGCTGAGGCCGGGCGGCGTGCTGGGCTATGCGACTTGTTCGATGATCGAGGCCGAGAACGGCGCGCAGGTGGCTGGGTTTCTGGCGCGGCATCCGGGGTGGGAACTGATCGCAGGGCGGCGATTTACCCCGATGGACGGCGGCGACGGCTTCTATGGCGCGGTCTTGCGGCGGCCATAGCCATGCCTTCGTGACTCGGACGAGTTAGGGATTTCTTAACGATTTGGCGGCAGTCTGGACGGAATGATACCTGTTCGCGCCCAGATTGATCGCCTTCTGGTCCGGTTGCCCCCCCTGTCGGCAGCGGGCCGCTTGGTGTTGGGTGCGGCGATCGCGGCGATGATTGCCTTTTTGCTGGCCAAGGTTCCCCCGACGCTGTTCGCGGCAAGTGTGCTTTGTGTTGTCACGGCGGCGGTTGTGGCGACGCTAATCCGGCTCCGTTTCTCCAGAACTGGCACTGAGGACGCTGCGGATTTGGCTGCTGTGGCACCTGTGCAGAAGGATTTGGCGCTGTCGATCGAAACGCTGTCCGTGCCGTTGCTGCAATTCGATCGCTCTGGCGCCCTGGTCAATACGAACGCGCTGGCGCGCGGATTGCTGGACCTTGGACCGACTGACTTGCCGGAACCGGCGCAGGTCTTCGTCGATCTGGGCCGCCCGGTACGGGACTGGATCGTCGATGTGGCCGCAGGAAGAATTCCGGGTGGGTCGGAAATGGTGGGTCTGCGGGCGGACATTCGGCCCGAAGAGGGGGAGAGGTTCCTGCAGGTCACCTTGCAACCGGACGGGCAGGGGGGCGCATTGGCAATCCTGCAGGATACAACCGCGCTGAAACGGCTTGAGGCGCAGTTCGTGCAAGGCCAGAAGATGCAGGCCATCGGGCAGTTGGCCGGCGGAATCGCGCATGATTTCAACAATCTGCTGACGGCGATTTCCGGGCATTGCGACCTTCTGCTGCTGCGCCACCGACCCGACGACCCGGAACACCCCGACCTGATCCAGATCCGGCAGAATGCCAACCGCGCGGCGGCGCTGGTTTCGCAACTGCTGGCTTTCTCGCGCAAGCAGACCCTGAAGCCCGAGCGGATTGACCTGCAGGATACGCTGGCGGACCTGACCCACCTTTTGAACCGGCTGGTGGGGGAAAAGGTGGGGCTGGATCTGATCCATGCGCGCGAGGCGGCGGCGATCCGGGCGGATCGCAGGCAACTGGAGCAGGTCATCATGAATCTGGTGGTGAATGCCCGCGATGCCATGCCCGAAGGGGGCGTGGTGCAGATCGAGACACGGATTGTCACGCTGGATCAGGAACTGCACCGCGACCGCGCCGTTGTGCCGCGCGGACGGCATGTCGTGATTTCTGTCCGCGACAGCGGCACAGGCATCCCACCGGAAAGGATGGACAAGATTTTCGAGCCCTTCTTCACCACCAAGCGGTTGGGCGAGGGGACGGGGCTGGGACTGTCCACCGTTTATGGAATCGTCAAGCAATCGGGGGGCTTCATCTTTGTACGCTCTGCCCTCGACGAGGGGACGGAGTTCGAATTGTGGTTCCCCCTTTGCGCCGAAGTGGTGACCGAGCAGCCGGTGCCGCCACCACGGCGTGCGGCGCGGCGGTCGGATGCGGTGGTGCTGCTGGTCGAGGATGAGGCGCCGGTGCGCACCTTTGCCGCCCGGGCCCTGCGGCTGCGGGGTCATTCCGTACTGGAGGCCGCCAGTGCCGAGGAGGCGCTTGCCTTGCTGCAGGACGCGGCCTTGCATGTTGATGTCTTTGTCACCGATGTGGTGATGCCCGGTCTGGACGGGCCGGGATGGGTGCGGCAGGCGCTGGAACAGCGGCCATTGGTGCGGACAGTGTTCATTTCCGGCTATGCCGAAGATGCCTTGACCGATGTGCAGGCGCGGATCCCGAATTCCGTCTTTCTGCCAAAGCCGTTCTCGCTGGCGGAACTGACCGATACGGTTCAGGCGCAACTGGCCGCCTGACCATCCTG
Source organism: Rhodobacter sp. (assembly GCA_013824045.1). Lineage (GTDB taxonomy): Bacteria > Pseudomonadota > Alphaproteobacteria > Rhodobacterales > Rhodobacteraceae > Paragemmobacter. The sequence continues at coordinate 2,517 of PNND01000353.1, forward strand.
AAGGTGGCGATCAGAGGGCCAGGGGCTGAAGCGTCTCATACAGGGCGAAGTCACGCGCGGCTGCCTTGCGAAGACGTGCCTCGGTTGGCGGAGAGAGATCCATCGGAGCCGAGGGTGAGACGTTCAGGCGCGGCAGGATGATTTCGCAATCCAGCCGATCTTCGAGAAAATGGACGAAGGTTTCGATCTCTTCATATCTGAACAGATGATCGACCCCCTTTTCGGCCTTTGGTTGCAAGAACCGCGCCTGTGAGCCGACGGCCGCAAAATCCGGTTGCGGATCGTCGCACCAGGCGTTGACGAACTCATCAAAGCTTATCCCGCGCGTGGATTTCGCGGCATCGGTGATGTCATCGCGCTGCCGGTACCGATACCAGGACCCAAGCCAATCGCGCGGTTCGCGCATCAGGGCGACGACAGTGAAGGGATGGCCCGAGGTCGTCTCCAGATAGGGGCCGATGAACCGGTGAAAGCGCTGCACCGGGGTATGCTTCAGCACGGGTGGGCGCTGGATGGACATGGTGGCCATCGAATCAAGCGCCGCCTCGATCGCGGTCGACCCTGTCTTGGGCGTGGCGAGAATGGCTAATCTTTGTTCCCAGAACACCAGCATGAAACACCCCTGACCTTGGTTCGAGCCTTCTACACAAGGCCGCGCCCGGAGGCGAGACCCCTGCGCAATCCGGTAACCTGACCTTAACCTTTCGCTGACAGAGTGAGGATGTTCGATTTTGATTGAAATGTTCTACTTTTGTGCTCATACACATGAGAACACTTGGGGAACAAGCGCAGCAATTGCCGCCCGGTCGCGGCTGTGAAATAAGGAGACGGACATGGCGGTGGCGAACCTCCTCGATTTGAACGGGAAGCGCGAAATGGACAAGGCAAAGGCGCTGGAAAGCGCGCTGGCACAGATTGAACGCCAGTTCGGCAAAGGTTCGATCATGAAGCTGGGCAAGGACAGCCCGCAGATGGACATCGAGGCGACCTCGACAGGATCGCTGGGTCTGGACATCGCTTTGGGGATTGGCGGGCTGCCCAAGGGGCGGATCATCGAAATCTTCGGGCCGGAATCCTCGGGCAAGACGACGCTGACGCTGCATGTGGTGGCGGAAGAGCAGAAGAAGGGCGGCGTCTGCGCCTTTGTCGACGCCGAACATGCGCTGGACCCGCAATATGCCAAGAAACTGGGCGTCGATCTGGACGAATTGCTGATCAGCCAGCCCGACACGGGCGAACAGGCGCTGGAGATTGTCGATACGTTGGTACGGTCGGGTGCGGTGAGCCTGATCGTCGTCGATTCGGTCGCGGCGCTGACGCCGAAGGCCGAGATCGAGGGCGACATGGGCGACATGCAGATGGGCAGCCAGGCCCGCCTGATGAGCCAGGCCATGCGCAAGCTGACCGCCAGCATCGGGCGCAGCAATTGCATGGTGATTTTCATCAACCAGATCCGGATGAAGATCGGTGTTATGTTCGGCAGCCCGGAGACGACCACGGGCGGCAACGCGCTGAAATTCTATGCCAGCGTGCGTCTGGATATCCGCCGCATCGGTTCGATCAAGGACAAGGATGAGGTCGTGGGCAATTCGACCCGCGTGAAGGTGGTGAAGAACAAGGTCGCACCGCCCTTCCGTGAGGTGGAGTTCGACATCATGTATGGCGAGGGCATCTCAAAGCTGGGCGAATTGATCGATATCGGGGTGAAAGCCGGGGTCGTGGAGAAATCCGGCGCTTGGTATTCCTATGGCGATGAGCGGATCGGGCAGGGGCGTGAGAATGCCAAGCAGTTCCTGCGTCAGAACCCGGCCATGGCCAGCGATATTGAAGACAAGATTCGCGCGGCCAACGGGCTGGATTTCACCACCGCCGGTGGGCCGGATGAGGCGGATGTGCTGGATATGTGATCCGCCCGCATGGGGTGATTATGGAAAGGCCGGACCCTTCGGGTTCCGGCCTTTTTTCATTGTGCGCGGCGGTGGCGGTGGACAGGGGCAGCAGGGGGGGCTAATTGGAGGGCCGACATGGCTTTTCCGCCTTTCTGAAAGGGTCTTTGCAGCATGGCGTCGCTGAACGATATCCGGTCCACCTTTCTTGATTTCTTCCAGCGCAACGGGCATCGCGTGGTGGACTCCTCGCCTCTTGTGCCGCGCAATGACCCGACGCTGATGTTTGCCAATTCCGGGATGGTGCAGTTCAAGAACTGCTTCACCGGAGTGGAGACGCGGGATTACAAGCGTGCGACGACGGCACAGAAATGCGTGCGCGCGGGCGGCAAGCACAATGATCTGGACAATGTGGGCTATACCGCGCGGCATCACACCTTCTTTGAGATGCTGGGGAATTTCAGCTTTGGCGATTATTTCAAGGCCGAGGCAATCGCCTTTTCTTGGGAATTGCTGACCAAGGATTTCGGGATCGACCCCAAGAAGCTGTGCGTGACTGTCTACCACACCGATGATGAGGCGGCGGGTATCTGGAAGAAGGTGGCCGGGCTGGAGGATCATCGGATCATCCGCATTCCGACGGATGACAATTTCTGGCGCATGGGGCCGACCGGGCCCTGCGGCCCTTGCACCGAGATCTTCTATGACCATGGCGATCACATCTGGGGCGGCCCGCCGGGCAGCGCGGATGAGGATGGCGACCGGTTCATTGAGATCTGGAACAACGTCTTCATGCAGAACGAGCAGTTCGCCGATGGCACGATGCGGCCGCTGGACATGCAATCGATCGACACGGGCATGGGGCTGGAGCGGATCGGGGCGCTGCTGCAGGGCAAGCATGACAATTACGATACCGACCTGATGCGGTCGCTGATCGAGGCGAGCGCCCATGCGACGAGCAGCGATCCCGATGGTCCGGGCAAGACCAGCCATCGCGTGATCGCCGATCACCTGCGGTCGACCAGTTTTCTGATTGCCGACGGGGTGATGCCGTCGAACGAGGGGCGCGGTTATGTTCTGCGCCGGATTATGCGGCGCGCGATGCGGCATGCGCATATGCTGGGCGCGCAGGACCCGGTGATGTACCGTCTGGTGCCCGCGCTGGTGCGCGGCATGGGGGCCGCCTATCCCGAATTGCAGCGCGCCCAGAGCCTGATCGAAGAGACGCTGCGGCTTGAAGAAACCCGGTTCAAGACGACTTTGGATCGCGGCCTGCGCTTGCTGGATGACGAACTGGCCCGCTTGCCCGAGGGCGGCGATCTGCCGGGCGCTGCGGCGTTCAAGCTGTATGACACCTATGGCTTCCCGCTGGACCTGACGCAGGATGCGCTGCGCGAAAAAGGGCGCGCGGTCGATGTGGCCGGGTTTGATGCGGCGATGCAGGAGCAGAAGACCAAAGCGCGCGCGGCTTGGTCGGGTGCGGGCGGCACGGCGGATGCGAAGATCTGGTTCGAACTGGCCGAAGCGCATGGCGCGACGGAGTTTCTTGGCTATGACACGGAGACCGCAGAGGGCGAGGTGCTGGCACTGGTGCGTGACGGGGCGGCGATTGGTTCGGCTGCCACAGGCGAGACAGTGCAGATCATCGTGAACCAGACGCCATTCTATGGCGAATCCGGCGGGCAGGTGGGTGATGCCGGGTATATCCGCACCGACACAGGGCTTGTTGAGGTAACGGATACCCGCAAGTCGCAAGGCATCTTCATCCATGTGGCCAAGGTTCTGGAAGGGTCTATCCTGAAGGGGCAGCCTGCGAAGCTGGAAGTGGCCCATACCCGCCGCGCGCAGATCCGTGCCAACCATTCGGCGACCCATCTGCTGCATGAGGCGCTGCGCCATGCGCTTGGCGATCATGTGGCGCAGCGGGGCAGTCTGAACGCGCCGGATCGTCTGCGGTTCGATTTCAGCCATTCCACGGGCATGTCGCCCGCCGAACTGGCGCAGGTCGAGGCGGAAGTTAACGCCTATATCCGCCAGAACGCGCCTGTTGAGACGCGGATCATGACGCCGGATGATGCGCGCGCCATTGGGGCGCAGGCCCTGTTTGGCGAGAAGTATGGCGATGAAGTGCGCGTCGTATCGATGGGCGTGCAAGAAGGTTCGGGCAAGGGGGCGGATGGGCGGACCTATTCGCTGGAATTGTGCGGCGGCACGCATGTACGGCGCACGGGTGATATCGGGGCCTTCGTGGCGCTTGGCGAAAGCGCGTCATCCGCCGGGGTGCGCCGGTTCGAGGCGCTGACAGGGCAGGCCGCGCTCGATCATCTGCGCGCGCAGGATGCCCGTCTGGCCGAGGTGGCGCTGGTGCTGAAAGCCTCGCCCGCCGAAGCGGTGGAACGGGTCAAGGCCTTGGCCGATGAACGGCGCGCGTTGCTGAATGAAGTGGCGCAGTTGCGCCGCGATGTTGCGATGGGCGGCAAGGCTGGCGGCCCTGAGATGCGTGAGATTGGCGGGGTGAAGTTCGTCGCGCAGGTTCTGTCGGGCGTGTCGGGCAAGGACCTGCCCGCGCTGATCGATGAGATGAAGGCGCGGATCGGATCGGGTGCGGTGTTGCTGATCGCCGACACCGGGGCCAAGCCCGCCGTGGCGGCGGGCGTGACGGCGGACCTGACCGGCACGCTTTCGGCCGTGACGCTGGTGAAGGCCGCGGCCGAGGCGATGGGTGGCAAAGGCGGCGGTGGGCGGCCGGATATGGCGCAAGCCGGCGGCGCGGATATCGGGCAGGCCGACGCAGCCATCAAGGCGGCAGAAGCCGTGTTGGAGGGGTAAGGCGATGCCGACAGCACTTTGGATTGCGCATGTTCAGGTGACGGATGCCGAAGCTTACGGGCGTTATGCCAAGGAGGCAGGGCCCGCAATTGCCGCGCATGGCGGCGTGTTTCTGGCGCGCGGCGGGCGCTATGTGCAGCTGGAAGGCAATGACCGCCCGCGCAATGTGGTCGCACGGTTCCCGAGCCTTGAGAAGGCGGTGGAGTGTTACCACTCCCCCGCCTATCAAGCGGCGCTGGCCCATGCCAAAGGGGCGAGCGTTCGTGATCTGATGGTGGTGGAAGAGGTGGAGTGACGGTGTCTGGTCTTCGTTCGAGCAGGCATTTTCTGTGGATGAAGGCGGTTCCGGAAGAGTTTGTGTCGTGTTTGCAATGAAGGTTGGTTGACGGCACCCGTCGTGTCGTTAACAGTTATGGGTGTGTTGCCCCATTTTGGGCTGTGCCGAGTTGCGTGTTTCCCGAGTGCAAAAGGATTTTCTTGCCAAGGGGGTTATGTGGCATGGCGGCGCCTTTCCCGGACTGGAACGATTTGCGTGATATCCTGCTGATTACCAATGCAGGCAGTCTTTCCGGTGCGGCGCGGATCGCACAGATTAGCCAGTCGACAATGTCGCGGCGTCTGGCTGCGATCGAGGCTAATGGCCAGCCTGTGTTTCTGCGCGATGAGATGGGTCGGCTGAGCCCAAATGCGCGCGGGCTGGAGCTGGTGGCAGCGGCACGGGAGATGGCGGCCGTTTATGACCGCGTCAAGGCGCGGTTGACGGATGCCGGGCCGCCGCTGCGGGTGGCCAGCTGCGAGATGATGGCAAAGCTGTTTCTTGCCCCTGCTTTGCCGGTGTGGTCGTCGCGGGCGGACAGTGCGGCCGTATTGCAGGTGCATGAGGATGTTTATGCGCTGGAAGCGGAGTCCTTTGATGTGATGGTCGCGCCCATGGCGGCGGCACCTGAACGCAGCACCGGGCAATTGCTGGGCCTGTTCCAGATGGGGTTATTTGCCGCGCCGCATTATGTGGCGGCGAACCGCATCCGGGGTGGGCTTGACACGCTGGAGGGGCAGGGCGTGATCCGTGCGTCCAAGGTGCTGGGTGATACGGAAAGCTATCGCTGGCTGGCGCGGCAAGGCGGCAATGTGACGATGCTGTCACCCAATATCCCGATTATGGCCGAGGCCTGTGCAGCAGGATTGGGCGTGGCCTTGCTGCCGCTGGATCTGGCCGGGCATGACCCGCGGATGTTGCCCATTGATGGGCCAAGACCGCCCCCCTGCGAGATCTGGGCCGTGGCAGATGCCAAGTCGTCCGGGGATCCGAGAGTGGCGGGATTTCTGAAATGGGCGCGCGGACATTTCCGCGCGACCAGAGGTGAGGAACGCGCCGCGGGTTAAGAGGCGCGGGATTGGCGCTTGCGCTCATGCGGATCAAGGATCCGCTTGCGCAGGCGGATGATCTTGGGCGTCACTTCGACCAGTTCGTCATCGTCGATATAGGCAATCGCTTCTTCGAGGCTGAAGCGGATATGCGGCGTCAAGCGAACGGCCTCATCCGTGCCAGAGGCGCGGACGTTGGTGAGTTTCTTGCCCTTGAGCGGGTTCACCTCAAGGTCGTTGTCGCGGCTGTGTTCGCCGATGATCATGCCTTCATAGACGTTTTCCTGCGGGCCGATGAACATGCGGCCCCGCTCTTCGAGGTTCCACAGTGCATAGGCGACGGACACGCCGTTTTCCATGCTGATCAGCACGCCCTGACGGCGGCCCTGGATCGGGCCTTTATGCGCGACCCAGCCGTGGAAGATACGGTTGAGCACGCCGGTACCGCGCGTGTCGGTCAGGAATTGGCCGTGATAGCCGATCAACCCGCGGGAGGGGACATGCGCGATGATGCGGGTCTTGCCCACGCCTGCGGGTTTCATTTCGACCAGTTCGCCCTTGCGCTCGCCGGTCAGCTTGTCGATGACGGCGCCGGAATATTCGTCATCCACATCGACGATGACCTCTTCCACCGGTTCATGGCGGACGCCGTCTTCGTCCTTGAAGATCACGCGGGGGCGCGAGATCGACAGTTCAAACCCTTCGCGGCGCATGTTTTCGATCAGCACGCCCATCTGAAGTTCGCCACGGCCGGAAACCTCGAACGCCTCGCCGCCGGGGGTGTCGGCAACCTTGATGGCGACGTTGACCTCGGATTCCTTCATCAGACGGTCGCGGATGACGCGCGACTGAACCTTTGATCCATCGCGGCCCGCGAGCGGGCTGTCATTGATGCCGAAGGTGACGGTGATGGTCGGCGGATCGATTGGCTGGGCGGGAAGGGCGGTGTCGATCTCGAGCGCGCAGAGCGTATCGGCCACGGTCGCCTTGGACATGCCCGCGATGGTGACGATGTCGCCTGCCAGCGCCTCATCAATGGGTTGCTGGCCGAGGCCGCGGAAGGCCAGAACCTTTGTCACGCGGAACTGTTCCAGACGGTCGCCGGTGCGCGACAGGGCCTTGATCGTTTCGCCAACGCGCAGGCGGCCGGATTCGACGCGGCCTGTCAGGATGCGGCCGATGAAGGGATCGGCCGACAGCGTGGTGGCCAGCATGCGGAAGGGTTCATCCTGCGCGGCAAGCTGCTTGGGCGCGGGGACGTGGCGCACTATCATATCGAACAGCGCGGTCAGGTCCTTGCGCGGGCCATCGAGGGATTCATCGGCCCAACCGGCGCGGCCCGAGGCGTAAAGATAGGGGAAATCAAGCTGTTCGTCGGTGGCGCCGAGGTTTGAGAAAAGATCGAACACCTCATTCAGCGCGCGGTCGGGTTCGGCATCGGGCTTGTCGACCTTGTTCAGCACCACGATGGGGCGCAGGCCGAGGGCGAGCGCCTTGGCCAGCACGAATTTGGTTTGCGGCATGGGGCCTTCGGCGGCATCAACCAGCAGACAGACGCCATCGACCATCGACAGGATACGCTCCACCTCGCCGCCGAAATCGGCGTGGCCGGGCGTGTCGACGATGTTGATGCGCGTGGAGCCATGTTCGACCGAGGTGCATTTGGCAAGGATGGTGATGCCACGTTCCCGTTCGATGTCGTTGGAATCCATCGCTCTTTCCGAAACGGCCTCATTGGCGCGGAAGGCGCCGGACTGTTTGAGCAGTTCATCGACGAGTGTGGTTTTGCCATGGTCGACATGCGCGATGATGGCGATGTTGCGAAGCTCCATCGGGGAGGTCTCTTTCACGTTTTTCTGCGGTTGCGAGGGCCATACAGGGTTTGCGCCCGGTTGGCGAGTCCCCCAGTGTCAGGGGATGTT
>PNND01000498.1 GCA_013824045.1 Rhodobacter sp.
TGTCAGCGGGCGGTCTGATGGGCCACCCAGCAGCCCCGCCAGATGATCCTGCATCGCCCGGCGCGAGATCTGCACCAGTACCTGCCGCGTGCCTTCCTCCCATGTCATCCGCGTCGGCAGATGCGGGTTCAGGATCGCCGCACGGTCGGGGGTGGACAGATAGGTGTCGCGCCCATTGGTGATTTCCGCCCCACCTTCCAGCGGGATCTGCAGCAGGTAGAACCCACCCAACTCCCCCGGCGCGATCCGCGTCTTGGCCCCATATTCGATATAGTTCAGCGACAGCCGTTCCCCCGCCAGATGGTGATGGCAGGCATCAAACAATCCGCGCGCGCCAAGCGTTTCCAGGCGGTGCGGGCAGAACACCGCCGCCACACGCTCGCGTGCCTCATCAAGGTCGCGGGTGCGGAACAGGGCATGATGGCGCAGCAGCGGCTGGTTCATCGGCGGCGACCTTTATGTCCTTGGCCTTGTTTTCTTGACCGAGCCTAGCATGACAGCCGCCATTCCGACCTGCCCCGCCTGTCGATTTTTTCGTTTTCCGGATAATCCCCGCGCCCGGTGGATAGACCCCTTCCGTCAGCCCGTCACAATTCCTTCAAATTCAAAGGAAATAGCGGAGGGCACGGATGCGGGGATTGTCGGGCAAGGTGGCCATCGTGCCGGGGGGCTGCACGAAAATCGGGCGCGCGGTGGTGGATGCCTTCGTCGCTGCTGGCACGAAGGTAATGGTGGCCGACATCGCCCCGGGCGAGGGATTCGCGCCCGAGGTGGGGTTTCAATCCTGCGACCTGCGGGATGATGCCCAGATCGCGGCATTGGTCGCGGCCACCAAAGAGCGCTTCGGCCGCATCGATTTTCTGGTGAATGTCGCCTGTTCCTATCTGGACAACGGCGCCGCCTCCACCCGCGCGGAATGGCTGGAAAGCCTGAATGTGAACGTGGTGGGATCGGTCATGCTCATGCAGGCGGCCGAGGCGGAACTGGCCGCGACCCGTGGCGCGATCGTCAATTTCGGCTCCATCTCTTCGCGCGTGGCGCAGACGGGGCGCTGGCTTTACCCGGTCTCCAAGGCCGCGATCCTGCAACTCACGCGCAATCAGGCGATGGACCTTGCCCCCAAGGGCATCCGCGTCAACGCCGTCAGCCCCGGCTGGACATGGTCCAACATCATGGATCAGCTCACCCATGGCAACCGCGCCAAGACCGATGCGGTGGCCGCCCCCTTCCATCTGCTGGGCCGCGTGGCCAACCCGGAAGAGGTGGCCTCGGCCGTGCTCTTCCTCTGCTCGGATGAGGCAAGCTTCATCACCGGCACCGATCTCTGCGTCGATGGCGGCTATACCGCAATGGGGCCGGAACAGGCGGTGCCCGCCATCCCACTGCTGATGTCCTGACCTTTGGCGAGGGGTCGCGATAAGGCCCCCGCCCCAACCAACGGGGAACCACCATGAAAATCGCCATCATCGGGGCCGGCTGCGCAGGCCTGACCACGGCACGCCACCTGCGCGACTTCGGCCATGACGTGACCGTGTTCGAAAAGGTGCATGACGTGGGCGGCGTCTGGTCCACAACGCGGCTTTATCCCGGCGTGTCGACGCAAAATGGCAAGGACACCTATCACCTGTCCGATTTCCCGATGCCCAAACATTATCCCGAATGGCCGTCAGGCCAGCAGGTGCAGGCCTATCTCAACACCTATGCCGATCAGTTCGGTCTGAAACCCTTGATCCGCCTGTCCACTCCCGTGACCCATGCCGCGCAGGGTGCGGATGGGCGCTGGACCGTCACCTTCCAGCCCGCAGGGCAAGCGGAACAGACGGACAGCTTCGATTTCCTGACGATCTGCAACGGCATCTTTTCCGCCCCTGCCATCCCCGATTTCGCCGGGGCTGAGGCGTTCAAATCCGCAGGCGGCACGATCTGCCATTCCTCGGAATTCCTCGATCTGGAACAGGCGCGCGGCAAGCATGTGGTGGTGATCGGCTACGGCAAATCCTCCTGCGATGTCGCGGTGGGGCTGGTGGATTCGGCGGCATCCATGACCGTGGTCGCACGCGAACTGATCTGGAAGATGCCCAAGAAGCTCGCGGGCGTGCTGAATTACAAATACCTGTTCCTCACCCGGATGGGCGAGGCGCTATTCCCCTATATCCGCCTGCAGGGGGTTGAGAAATTCCTGCACGGTGCAGGCCGCCCGGTGCGCAATTCCATGCTGGGTTCGGTGCAGTCGGTGATCACGAAACAGCTTAAACTCAAACAGCGCGGGGCGCTGCCGCGCGGGTCGTTTGAACGGATCGCGCGGTCCACCGTCAGCCTTGTCACCGACGGCTTCTTCGATCTGGTCGAGAAAGGCCGTATCACCATCAAGCGCGACACCGCAATCGACCAACTGGTCGTGGAAGGCGGCCGCCGCTTTGCCCTGCTGAAAACGGGCGAAAAGATCCCCGCGGACATCGTGATCTGCGGCACGGGTTGGCGGCAAGAGGTGCCCTTCCTCGACGCAGCCCTTCAGGCCCGCATCATGGACGATCGCGGCAATTTCCGCCTCTATCGCTGCATCCTGCCGACAGGTGTGCGCAACCTTGCCTTCAACGGATATAACTCCTCGTTCTTTTCGCCCCTGTCGGCGGAAATGGGCGCGCTCTGGATCGCCGCCCATCTGGGCGGCGCGCTGGACCTGCCGTCCGAGCGCGCACAGCTTGAGGCGACCGATGCCCGCCTGCGCTGGATGGAGGACCGGACCGAGGGCAAACACGCGCGCGGCACCAACATCATCCCCTTCTCCATGCATCAGGTGGATGAGTTGCTAGAAGATATGGGTCTGTCCATCGGCCCGATGCAACGCTTCATGGAATGGCAGATGCCTGTCAAACCGGGCGCCTATGCCCGCGTGGCGCGTGACCTGCACCGCAGGCTCGACAGCGCCGAAGGCAAACCCGCCATGGCGTAACGCCGTCAGGGCCGCCGGTGGGTGGCCGCAACGCGCGAGATTTCCTCGTAGATCCCCGACAGCAGGTTCAGCGTGCGCGTGGCTTCGGCCAGGCGTTCGCTGAACCCCGGCACATTGGCCACCGCCTGCAACAACAGCCGCCGCCGCAGCGCGCCGTAATCCTCGGTCACGCGCAGACCTTCCTCGGTCACCTCATAGGTGACACCCGACCGCCCCGCCCCCTTGCGCAACACCAGCCCCGCCCCGATCAGCTTGCGCAGCGAATACTGGATATTGGGCACGTCATCCCGGTTCGTCAGCCGCGCCAGATCCTTGATCGTCTTGGGCCGGTCATTCATGCGGATGATGTGCAACAGCGCATTCTCCGGCCCGGTCGCGGCCAGATCGCAGACGGAGGCAAGGCATTCCGATTGCCAGCGCCCGAATCCCTCGAAGGTCCGCATCAAGGCGAATTCCAGTTCGGTCGTGTCCACCTCGACGGCGCTTTGCGCCAGATGCCAGTGCCAATCCAGCCCCCGCACCCGCCCATCATTTTGAACTGGAATGATTTTGTCTGCCATCGGATCCGCCTTTTGCTGGCCTGACTCTGGCCGCACACGGCCGTTGACGCAAATGGAATTTACGATAGACTTTCAAACATAAAATACTTCAAAACTCCAACAGGGACTGCTTACAATGACCCAACACCCGATGCTCTCGGGCGATCGTTTTCGCCTTGGCACCTTTTCCACCAACTGTTCCTCGGGGATGACACCCACAAAGGTGCCCGAACGCTGGAACAACAGCTGGGACAACAACCTGAAACTGGCGCAAATGCTCGATGAGGCGGGGATCGACTTCATGCTCCCCATCGCGCGCTGGATCGGCTACGGCGGCGAGACGGATTTCCACGGCGGCGTGCTGGAAACCATGACATGGGCCGCGGGCCTGCTGGCCGCCACTAAGAACATCGCCGTTTTCGCCACCATCCACACCGCCGCCAACCATCCCGTCGTGGTGGCCAAACAGATGGCCACGATCGACCAGATCGGCCATGGCCGCGCCGGGCTGAACATCGTCGCGGGCTGGAACAAGCCGGAATATGAGGCGCTCGGTCTGACCCTGCCAGACGATCACGAAACCCGCTACGCCTATGCGCAGGAATGGTTCGATCTGGTCCGCAAGCTGTGGACATCGGAAGATCACTTCGACTGGGACGGCACGTATTTCAAAGCCGCCAAGGTGAAGGGCGACCCCAAGCCGATGCGCGGAACGGTGCCCATCATCAACGCCGCAGGCAGCCCGCAGGGCCGCGAATTCGCCACCGACAATGCCAATTTCCTGTTCACCCCCGCCATCGACCTTGAACGCTCAAAGGTGGAAATCGCGGAACTGAAGGCGCAGGCCAAGGCCAAGGGGCGCGATGTGAACGTGCTGACCTTCAGCCACGTCATCTGCCGCCCGACCGAGGATGAGGCAAAGGAATATGCCGATTACACCGCCGTGCAGAATGCCGATACCGATGCCGTCGACAATCTGGTGCGCTTGCAATTCGCCCATGCCCACAGCTTCCCGCATGATCTGCTGGCCCAGATCAAGCATCTCTTTGCCCTCGGCCATGGCGGATTTCCCCTGATCGGCACGCCGGAACAGGTGGCCGACGGAATCGTGAAGCTGCATGCGACAGGATTTGCAGGAACCACGCTTTCCTTTGTCGATTATGTCGAAGAGTTCCCCTATTTCCGTGACCATGTGCTGCCCCGGCTTGAGGCGGCAGGGATCAGATAGGAGAACGGCAGATGGCCGAACCAGACGGCAAGGCGTTTCGCGATGCGATGCGCGCCTTTGTGGGCAATTGCAGCGTGATCACCGTGGGCGAGGGCGAGGAGGCGACAGGGTTGGTCGTCACCTCGGCCATCTCGCTTTCGGCCGAACCGCCCTTGCTGCTGGCTTGCGTGAACCGCTCGGCCTCCAGCCACCCGCTTTTTGCGCGTTACGGCCATTTCGGCTGGAACTCGCTCGGGGCGGCGCATCAGCCGGTGGCGGAACGCTTCTCGGGCTTTGCCGGGGTGCGGGGTGCTGCGCGGTATGAAGGGTCGGAATGGGAAACCGCCGTCACCGGGGCGCGGCTCTTGAAGGGCGCACCTGCCGCTTTTGACTGCACGCTGGAAGAGATGATCGACCGTGCCACCCATTCCATCCTGATCGGGCGGGTGCGCGCCATCCGCACCACGCCGGGCGCGGGGGCGTTGATGTATTGGAACGGCGCCTATCGCGCGCTGGAGGCCTGAGGCCGCAAGGGGGGGCACCTGCCCCCCCTGTTCCTTTTCCTCCGCCCCCCGCGCAGCGGGGAGGGCGGATTTTGGGTATTTGGGCCAAGGTGAATGGGCCGAAGAAAGGTTTCGGTATCAGGCGAAACTGCGGATCGTGGCGATGGCCCCATCCAGTGCCTTGCCCTCTTCATCCATCAGCGCGGCTTCCCGCAACCTGCGGCACCAGTCGGCGGCATCGGGACGCGCCGCGATCTGCGCGGTGGCGGTGAGAACGCGGTCGAATTTCGACTGCCCGCGCGTATGGGTATCGGAATAGCCCTTGATCAAGCGGCGGCAGCGGATCAGTTCGACGGCCAGATCGTAGTTGCGCGCCGTCTCCGCCAAGGCGGTTTGCAGCCAGCGCGCCAGATGCGCCTGTTCCTGCGCATGGCGCAGCGTGCGGCGGCGCCAGAAGCGCAAGCCCCCCACCAGATGCAGCGTCAGGAAGGCGCGCAGGCTGTCGGTCCGCAGGCGGCGGCCCTTGTTGAACAAGCGGTCCAGCCGTGCCATCCATTTCGGGTCGGCCTCCACCTTCGCCCCCAGCCACGCCGGGAAGAGACCTACGATTTCCTCGGCCCTCGGGTGGAAGAATTCGGTCAGGTGCAGCAGGTTGGTTTCCTTCACCCGCATCTCCTTGCGGATGCGATCAAAGCGGCGGCCGCGGGTTTTCAGATCGGCCACGCGGATGATGTCATCATAGGCCATGGCATTGGCGATATACTTCGCCGCCTCGCGCGACAGCGCCCAGCCCTGCGTGGCGCTGTCCTGCACCAGAACTGTCGCCAGCAGGTCGAGGTACTCCGCCCCATAGGCGATGTCCTGATAATCCACCACCTTGCGCAGGCCCGGTAGGGCCATTTCGGCCACCGGTGCAGGCAAGGCCGCAACCCGTGCGGCGAGGGTATCCCATGCTGCCCTCAGCCGGGCGGGACCTATCACCTCGGCCACCGCTGCCTTGGGCTTTGGCGCAGCTGTTTCAGCAACCGGGTTCGCCGCCACATCCAGCGCGGCACCAAAGGCGCGGAGCGACCCTTCCACCCCCTTACCGCTGGCGCGGATCGCCGCCTCATAGGCCGCGCGGTCAAAGGGCAGCGCGCCAGACCCTGCCAGCGCCCCGAAAAGCGCGGCCGAGATCACCGATCCATTGGCAATCGCCAGCGCGTCGAAATCGGCGGCGATGAAGCGTTGCGCAGCAATCCCGGCTGCGGCCATCACCTCTTCCGAGGAGGCGATGCCATCCCCCGGCATCATCTTTTCCGACACGGCCAGCGCGCGATGGGTGCTGGCGATCAGTGTCGTCCGATCTGGCGTCACAAAGCCCCGGATGATCGACCGCCCGGCCTCCATCATCTCGGCCGCGATCATGATGTCCACATCACCCGCCGCCGGCATCAGCGAAAAGACGGGCATCGGATCACCCACCCGGTGCGGGGCCATCTCGATGTAATAGACTGTGGCCCCCGTCCGCTGCGCCACGCCCGCGACCGATGTCGCCTGCGCGGCATAGCCGTTGGACCGCGCCAGATCCTCGATCCAGCCGGTCAGCACCCCGCCGCCTTGCCCGCCCACGGCCAGAATGGCCAGCTTGATGATCCCCGACAGGCGCGGATCGGCGGATCTGGCGGGCAGCGCCCCCGACAGCGCGTCGTGCAAGGTCATGCCGCCCCCCCGAAATCCAGCCGCCGCGCGGCACGGCGCGCCTGCAGCCAACCGATCACCCGCGCGCGGAACGCGGCCAGCCGGGTTTCCCATTTCGACGGGTTATGGATCACATCCGCGCGGTAGAAGGATGGGCAGAGCACAGCCGCATCCGCCACCTCGCCGCAATTCCCGCAGCCCACGCAGCTTTGGTCAATGCTGGCCACCGGATCATCGCGCAACGGATCGTCCAGCTTCTTGACCGAAAGCGAAGGACAGCCCGACAACCGGATGCAGGCGTGATCGCCGGTGCAGACATCCTCATCCACGCCAAAACGCGGCGCCTCGACCCGCCGCCCTTCCTTGATCGCCTTGGCCGCCAGCGGCTTTTCCCGCCGCTGCTTGTTCAGCATGCACTCGCTGGAGGCGACGATGACCTTCGGCCCCGGCGCATCGGTCGTCAAAGCCTCGCGCAGCACGTCGCGCATATGGCCCACGTCATAGGTGCGGTCCACCTGGCGGACCCAGTCGATCCCGATGCCCTTCAGTGCCTTGGTGATCGGGTGCTTGGTGGCCTTGGTCGGGTTATCGGCGCGGGATGACATGATGTCCTGCCCGCCGGTCGCGGCGGAATAGTAATTGTCCACGATCACCGCCACGCCATCGGATTTGTTGAAGGCCATGTTGGTGAAGGATGACGACAGCCCGTTATGCCAGAACCCGCCATCCCCGATGATCGCCACAGGCCGCCGTTCCCCCCCGCCATCAAAGGCGGCGTTCGCTGCTGGCCCAAGGCCATAGCCCATCGTCGCCCCGCCAATCTCGAAAGGCGGCAGGGCGGCGAAGAGGTGGCAGCCGATATCGGCGCTGATCTGCAGCTTGCCGGTTTCCTTCTGCACCAGCTTCATCGCGGCGAATATCGGCCGTTCCGGGCAGCCGGTGCAGAATCCCGGCGGGCGGATCGGCACTGTCTTGGTCAGGTCCGGGATCTGCGGCTTGTCCTCGTTCGGCGCGCGCACCAGCGCGGGCAGCATCTGGGGCGCGGCCTCTTTCAGAAAGGCCGTGATCCCGTCCAGCATCACTTGCCCGGTATACTCCCCCGCCATCGGCAGGATGCCCTTGCCGCGCAGTTTCACCGTCGATCCAGCGCGATAGAGATAGGTCGTCAGCTGCTGTTCGATGAATTCGGGCTGGCCTTCCTCGATCACCAGCACCTGATCCTTGCCTTCGCAGAACTCCAGAAACTCCGCGGCCAGCAGGGGATAGGTCACGTTCAGCACATAAAGCGGCACCTCGGTAGCCCCGTGCAGATCGGCCAGACCCAGCCGCTGCAAGGCGCGGATGACGCCGTTATACATGCCCCCCTGCAGCACCAATCCGACCGGGACGGTCTTCGGCCCGAACACCTCATTCAACCCACGCTCACGGATGAACTTTTCCGCATTGGGCCAGCGATTCTTGATCTTGTCCTGTTCATGGGCAAAGGACATGGGCGGCAGCACGACGCGGGCGAAATCTGATTGCGGGTTCGACAGCGCATCCTTCACGCTCAGCGTCGGGCGTTGGTTGTCGCGCGTCTCGAAACTCCCCGTCACATGGCAGGACCGGATGCGAACCATCAGCATCACGGGCGTATTCGATGCCTCGGACAGTTCAAACCCGTCCTTCACCGCCTTGGTGATACAGGGCAGGTTCGGGCGCGGGTCCAAAAGCCAGAATTGCGATTTCATCGCAAAGGCATGGCTGCGTTCCTGCATGATAGAGGAACCCTCGCCGTAATCCTCGCCCACGATGACCAGCGCGCCGCCGTTCACGCCGGATGAGGACAGATTCGCCAGCGCGTCCGACGCCACATTGACCCCGACCGATCCCTTGAACGTCACCGCCCCCCGGATCGGGTAATGCACCGATGCTGCAAGCATCGCCGCCGCCGCCGCCTCATTGGCATTGGCCTCGAACCTGATCCCCAATTCGCCCAGCAATTCCTCGGCATCGGCCAGCACATCCATCAGATGCGAAATCGGCGCCCCCTGATAGCCGCCGACATAGCCCACCCCGTTCTCCAGCAGCGCCTTGGTGATGGCCAATATCCCCTCACCCGTGAAGGTCTCTCCTGCGCCCTTGCGCAGGTGTTCCACTTCCGCCTTGAAGGACCGTTCTGCCATGTCAGATCTCGTGCTTGCGGATATTGGTCAGCATCTTCTGCAGCGTGCCCACAAAGGCGCGCCGCTCGTCATCCGGGATGCCACGGAACATGCGCGCATGCGCCTCTGCCATGCGGGGCCAGAGCGCCTCGAATGCCATACGCCCTCCTTCCGTGATGAAAATCCGGGTGGCGCGGCTGTCGCTGGCATCCGCCTCGCGCCGGATCAGCCCTTCGCCCGCCAACTGGTCCAGCGCGCGCGACAGGGTGGATTGCTCCACGACTGAGTAGACCGCCAGTTCCCGGATCAGCGGCCCCTCGATCACCGACAGCACCGCCAAGGCCCGCATCTTGGGCGTGGTCAGGCCCTGCTCGGCCATCTCATCCCGGAGGCTTGCGTTATACCGCCCCATGATGCGGTTCATCAGATAGGGCGCGTAATTCGTCAGCCCGATTTCCCCCAACCGGGGCAAGGCAGAGGGCGGCTTTTCCGGGGGCGATTGATCCGTCATGCGCCCAGCCTTTTCGCCGCAAGGAAGCCCGACCCGCCACCCAGGCCGGGGCCGGGATGAGTCGAGGCCCCGATATGGATCAACCCGCGCACAAGGCCCGTGCCATTGGTGGAATGGGCATAGGGGCGGAAGATGAAGAACTGGTCGATGGAACACAGCCCGCCGTAAGGGTCACCCCCCACAAGGTTCACATTCATCGCCTCAAGGTCCGCCGGACTATAAGCCCGCCGCGCCAGCTTGATGGTGTCGAAATCCTTGATATGGCGGCGCAGGATGCCCTCGATCCGGTCGGCAAAACCTTCTCTCACCGCCTCGGACCACGCGCCCTCGGCGGCAATCTCGCCGCCCGCATCGCCCCTCACCACCCGCGGCGCATCCGGGATCTGCAGCCACAGCACCGCCTTGCCTTCCGGCACCCGTGACGGGTCCAGCCGGTGTGGCTGGCCCACACAGATCGTGGGCACCGCAGGCAGCATCCCGCGCTCCGCCTCATTCGCAGACTTGGACACAGAGTCGATCCCATCCGCCAGATGGATCAGCGCCACATCATCCAGCCCCTTTGAGAGCCATTCCGGATGCCGGTCCAGCGCGTAATGCAGCTGGAAATTCCCGCGCCCGTGGCGGAAGGCCTTTGCCGCCTCCCTGTCCTCGGGCAGGTTCACATCCCGCAAGAGCCGCCCCTGCAACTGCCCCGGCGCGACGGATGCCAGCACCGACCCGCAGGCGATCTCTTCCCCGCCCGCCAGCGCCACCCCGCGCACCCGGCCATCCGTCACGATGATCCGGTCAACATCCGCGCCGCAGCGAATCTCGCCACCCTTTTCCGCGATCAGCGCCCGAAAGGCCGCCACCGCCGCCCCCGACCCGCCCTTCACAATAGGCGCCCCCGCCGCCTCAAGCGCGAAGGCGATGACCTTGCCCATCTGGCCGGAAT
>PNND01000071.1 GCA_013824045.1 Rhodobacter sp.
GAGGGCGCCTCATGGCAAAGAACCGCATGCTCCAGTTCGTGACCGTCGACAAGGAGACGCCCGAGAAGCGGCCCGCCAATCTGCGCGCGCAGGATTTCCACGAGATTTACCGTGAATATGCCGCCGAAAAGGCGGCCGAACAGGCGGGGCGGTGCAGCCAGTGCGGCGTGCCCTATTGCCAATCGCATTGCCCGCTGCACAACAATATTCCCGACTGGCTGCGCCTGACCGCCGAGGGGCGGTTGCAGGAAGCCTATGAGATTTCGCAGGCGACCAACACCTTCCCCGAGATCTGTGGCCGCATCTGCCCGCAAGACCGGCTGTGCGAAGGCAATTGCGTGATCGAGCAATCGGGCCATGGCACCGTGACCATCGGGTCGGTGGAGAAATACATCACCGATACGGCATGGGAGAACGGCTGGGTGCAGCCGATCCGGCCCCATGCGGAGCGGACGGAATCGGTAGGGATCATCGGGGCTGGACCCGGTGGATTGGCAGCGGCGGATATGCTGCGGCGCAAGGGCGTGCAGGTGACGGTCTATGATCGGCACGATCGCGCGGGCGGGCTGCTGACCTATGGGATCCCGGGGTTCAAGCTGGAAAAGCCCGTTGTCATGCAACGGATCGCGCAGCTGGAAGAGGCGGGCGTGCAATTCGTGCTGAATTGCAACGTCGGGTCTGACATCAGCTTTGACGCCATCCGGGGCCAGCATGACGCGGTGCTGATCGCTACGGGCGTGTACAAGGCGCGCGACATTTCCGCCCCCGGTGTGGGCGCGGCGGGTGTTGTGAAGGCGCTGGATTATCTGACGGCGTCGAACCGCAAGAGCTTTGGCGATGATGTGCCGGAGTTCGACAGCGGCGAGTTGAATGCCGAGGGCAAGCGCGTGGTGGTGATCGGCGGCGGCGACACGGCGATGGACTGCGTGCGCACGGCGATCCGGCAGGGCGCGACATCGGTGAAATGCTTGTACCGGCGCGACAAGGCGAACATGCCGGGGTCGCAGCGCGAGGTGCAGAATGCCGAGGAAGAGGGCGTGGACTTCGTCTGGCTGACCGCCCCCAAGGGGTTCACCGGGGGTGCGGCGGTTGAGGGTGTGATCGTGCAGCGGATGCGTCTGGGCGCGCCGGATGCGACCGGGCGGCAATCGCCAGAAATCATCGAAGGCGGAGATTATGTAGAGCCTGCCGATCTGGTGGTGCAGGCGCTGGGGTTCGAGCCGGAGGAGATTCCGACGCTGTGGGGGGTGCAGGAACTTGCGGTCACCCGCTGGGGCACCATCAAGGCGGATTTCCGCACGCATGAGACAAGCCTGCCAGGTGTTTATGCATCAGGCGATATCGTGAGGGGGGCGTCGCTGGTGGTCTGGGCGATCCGTGACGGGCGCGAGGCGGCAGAGGCGATCATGGAATATCTGGCGCAGCCTGCGCAGGTCGCTGCGGAGTAAGGGTTTGGTCATGTCGGGCGGCGAGGGTTTGAACAGCGCAGGCGGCGGGGCAGAGGCCCCTGCCCCGCTGCGGCTGGACATTCCCCTCCTGCGCAAGGATCGGCGGCTGTGGGTGTGGTGGCATCGCGGACAAAGCCGGCGGTTGGTGGTGGTGTTTTCATCCGTAGGGCATGGGCCGAAGACGCCGCCCGTGCTGGAATTCGCGCAAAGCGCGACGGCAGGGGGGCGGGACAGCGCCGTGTTCATCGCGGACCCGCAGCGCAGCTGGCTGAATGCGCCGGAACTGATCGAGGAGATCGTCGAGGTGATCGAGGCGGCGCGCGATGAGATCGGCGCCGACGAGACGGTGACGCTGGGCTATTCCATGGGGGGCTTTGCTGCGCTTGTGATCGGGGGGTTTGTGCCTGTTCACGCCGCGCTGGCCTTTTCGCCGCAGATGTCGATCGACCCGGAACTGGTGCCGGATGAGGGGCGCTGGATGCGGTATCGTAGCCGGATCGGTGCGATCCGCATCCGCTCGGCCGCGGACCATATGGCGGCTGGCACCGTGCATCACATCATCATGGGATCGTCGCGGCTGGAAAAGCCGCAGCGGCGGCTGTTGCCGCAGGCGGCCAATGCCAACCTATATTTCCTGCCCAAGACGCAGCATGACACCGCGCCGCGGATCAAGCAGGCAGGGCTATTGCCCGCCGTTCTGGACCATGCCTTTTCACGGCGCAGCGATGCCCTTGCGGCCCTGCTGTTGCAGACATTGAACGCCCGCAGCCAAGGACTTGCCGCATGATCCGCGCCCTTCTGCCCCTGTTGCCCTTTATTGCCATCGGCAGCGCCTCGCCCGCCTTTGCGTCGTCCTTCACCCCGCCGGAGGGCTGCACCACCTTCATGACGGTGCAGGCCAAGGGGTGCCGGGTATCGAACCATTACAAGTGCACGGCGGATACGCCCGGCGATCAGTGGCGGACGGATTTCGATCAGGAAGGGCCGTTCTTCATGTCGCGAATCGACAGCGAGGCGCAGTGGGTGGAAAGCTATGAGATCAACCCGCCCGTGAAGCAGCTGCTGGACCCCAGCCCGGCGGACCCGGCCTCGTTCTCCGAATTGCTGGCGACGGGGAATGACAATTACATCTTCGGCCTGTCCGATGACACAGGTGAGCGCACGACCGTGCGCGGCGGCGACCGGCTGACCGGGCGGCAAGTGGTGATCGACGGGATCACCTTGCAGGAGACCGAGTTCAATTTCACCGAGACCGATCTGTCGGGCAACGTGCTGCGCCGGTCGCGCGGGAATGAATACATCCATCCCGAATGGCGGCTGTTCTTTTCCGGCCCGTCGCAATGGGATGGCGGCGATGGAAACTATCTGCCGCTGGACGGCAGCCCGGTTCAATTCATCTTTCCGGGGGAACCCGGGTTTGCCAGCACCCAACCGCTGTTCGACTGCGACGCCGTGATGTCGTCGTTACAGACTTTGCCCAAGTTGTAAGGAGGCCCGAGCCATGACGATCTATGATGATGCCTGGGTGAAGGCCGAAGAGGCAAAGCGGCAGTGGCTGCATGAGAATGGTCTCTATAAGGACGATGACGAGCATTCGTCCTGCGGAGTGGGATTGGTGGTCGCGGTCAGCGGCAAGCCTTCGCGCAAGGTGGTGCAGGCGGGGATCGACGCGCTGAAGGCGATCTGGCACCGGGGCGCAGTGGATGCGGATGGCAAGACCGGCGACGGTGCGGGCATCCATTTGCAGATTCCGGTGAAGTTTTTCTATGATGTGGTGCGCCGCACGGGGCATGAGCCCGACCAGAACAAGCTGATCGCGGTGGGGCAGGTGTTCCTTCCGCGCACGGATTTCGGCGCGCAGGAGCGGTGCCGGACCATCGTGGAGACGGAAGTCCTGCGGATGGGGCATTACATCTATGGCTGGCGGCACGTGCCGGTGAATACCGAAGTTCTGGGCGAGAAGGCCAATGCGACGCGGCCCGAGATCGAGCAGATCCTGATCCGCTGCGAGAAGGACATCGATCAGGAACAGTTCGAGCGCGAGCTCTACATCATCCGCCGCCGGATAGAGAAGGCGGCGCTGGCGGCGCAGATTCAGGGGCTGTACCTGTGCAGCCTGTCCTGCCGGAGCATCATCTATAAGGGTATGATGCTGGCCGAGCAGGTGGCGGTGTTCTATCCGGACCTGACGGACGAACGGTTTGAATCGTCTTTTGCCATCTATCACCAGCGCTATTCCACCAACACTTTCCCGCAATGGTGGCTGGCGCAGCCGTTCCGGATGCTGGCCCATAACGGCGAGATCAACACGCTGAAGGGCAACGTCAACTGGATGCGGAGCCATGAGATCCGCATGGCAAGCAACAACTTTGGCGAGGCGGCCGAGGACATCAAACCGATCATCCCGGCGGGGACATCGGACAGCGGCGCGCTGGACGCGGTGTTCGAAGTGCTGGTGCGGTCGGGCCGTTCCGCGCCAATGGCCAAGACAATGCTGGTGCCGGAGGCGTGGTCGAAGACAACGACCGACATGCCGCAAGCTTGGGCGGATATGTATGCCTATTGCAACAGCGTGATGGAGCCGTGGGACGGCCCTGCCGCGCTGGCCATGACGGATGGGCGCTGGGTCTGCGGCGGGTTGGACCGCAACGGTCTGCGGCCGATGCGCTATGTCATCACCGGGGATGGACTGCTGATCGCAGGGTCGGAAGCCGGGATGGTGCCGGTAGATGAAACCACGGTGCGCGAAAAGGGCGCGCTGGGGCCGGGGCAGATGATCGCGGTCGATATGGCCGAGGGGCGGCTGTATCACGACGCCGAAATGAAGGACAAACTGGCCGCGAGCCAGCCCTATGGCGATTGGATCGACAAGATTGTCGATCTGAACAGCCTGCTGCGCGATGTGCCGGAAAGCGCGTTGTTCAGCGGCGCAGACCTGCGCCGCCGCCAGATTGCCGCCGGGTATACGGTGGAGGAGCTAGAGCAGGTGCTGGCCCCGATGGCCGAGGATGGCAAGGAGATGGTCGCCAGCATGGGGGATGATACCCCGGCGGCGGTGCTGTCGAAGGTCTATCGCCCGCTGAGCCATTTCTTCCGCCAGAATTTCAGCCAAGTGACCAACCCGCCGATCGACTCGCTGCGCGAAGGACGGGTGATGAGCCTGAAGACGCGGTTCGGCAATTTGCGGAACGTGCTGGATGAAAACTCCAGCCAGACCGAGATTCTCGTGCTGGAAAGCCCGTTCATCGCGAATGCCGAGTTTGATGTGATGGTGAAGCAGTTCGGCGATCAGGTGGCCTTCATCGACTGCACCTTCCCGGTATCGCCGGGGCTGGATGATCTGCGGCAAGGGTTGGAGCGCATCCGGGCCGAGGCCGAGGATGCCGTGCGGTCGGGGGCGGGGCATCTGGTGCTGACGGATCAGCATCAGGGCGAGGACCGCGTGCCGATGCCGATGATCCTGGCCACCAGCGCGGTACATAGCTGGCTGACGCGCAAGGGGCTGCGGACCTTCTGTTCGGTGAACGTGCGGTCGGCAGAGTGCATTGATCCGCATTATTTTGCGGTGCTGATCGGCTGTGGAGCCACCACGGTCAACGCCTATCTGGCGCAGGATTCGATTGCCGACCGGATTTCGCGCGGGCTGCTGGATGGCAGCCTGACCGATGCGATGCGCCGCTATCGCGATGCCATCGATGCGGGACTGCTCAAGATCATGTCGAAGATGGGGATTTCGGTCATCTCCAGCTATCGCGGGGGGCTGAACTTCGAGGCGGTAGGTCTGAGCCGTGCGATGGTGGCGGAGTATTTCCCCGGCATGCATTCCCGGATTTCCGGGATCGGTCTGACGGGGATCGAGCAGAAGCTGGAAGAGGTGCATGCCAAGGGCTGGCTGGGCGGCACGGATGTGCTGCCCATCGGCGGGTTCTACAAAGCGCGGCGGTCGGGCGAGAAGCACGCTTGGGAAGCGCAGACGATGCACATGCTGCAATCGGCCTGCGACCGGGCGAGCTATGACCTGTGGAAGCAGTATTCTGCCGCGATGCGGGCCAACCCGCCAATCCATCTGCGTGACCTTTTGGACATCAAGACGCTGGGCAAGCCCGTGCCGATTGAAGAGGTGGAGAGCATCACCAGCATCCGCAAGCGGTTCGTGACGCCGGGGATGAGCCTTGGCGCTCTGTCACCCGAGGCGCACAAGACGCTGAACGTGGCGATGAATCGGATCGGGGCCAAAAGCGACTCGGGCGAGGGTGGCGAGGACCCGGCGCATTTTGTGCCGGAGCCGAATGGTGACAACCCGTCGGCCAAGATCAAGCAGGTGGCATCTGGCCGCTTTGGCGTGACGGCGGAATACCTGAACGCTTGTGAGGAATTGGAGATCAAGGTGGCGCAGGGCGCGAAGCCCGGCGAGGGCGGGCAGTTGCCCGGTATGAAGGTTACGGCGCTGATCGCGCGGCTGCGCCATTCGACGCCGGGGGTGACGCTGATTTCGCCGCCGCCGCACCATGACATCTATTCGATCGAGGATCTGGCGCAGCTGATCTATGACCTGAAGCAGATCAACCCGCGCGCCAAGGTGACGGTGAAGCTGGTGTCCTCATCCGGCGTGGGGACGATTGCGGCAGGTGTGGCCAAGGCCAAAGCCGACGTCATCCTGATTTCCGGGCACAATGGCGGGACGGGCGCTTCGCCGGCCACTTCGATCAAATATGCGGGCCTGCCTTGGGAAATGGGGCTGACCGAGGCGCATCAGGTGCTGTCGATGAATAACCTGCGCGAGCGGGTGACGCTGCGCACGGATGGCGGGCTGCGGACCGGGCGCGATGTGGTGATGGCGGCGATGCTGGGGGCCGAGGAATACGGCATCGGCACGGCGGCACTGATCGCCATGGGCTGCATCATGGTGCGCCAGTGCCAGAGCAATACCTGCCCCGTGGGCGTCTGCACCCAGAATGAAAGCTTGCGCGCCAAGTTCACCGGCAATGCCGACAAGGTGGTGAACCTGATCACCTTCTATGCGCAGGAAGTGCGGGAAATTCTGGCCCAGATCGGTGCGCGGTCGATGGATGAGATCATCGGGCGGGCGGACCTGCTGACGCAGGTGAGCCGGGGCCATGCCGCGCTGGATGATCTGGACCTGAACCCGCTTCTGATCACGGTCGATGGGGCATCGAAGATCACCTATGACCGGTCGAAACCGCGCAATGCGGTGCCCGACACGCTGGATGCCGAGATCATCCGCGATGGTGCACGGTTCTTCGAGGATGGCGAGAAGATGCAACTATCCTATGCGGTGCGAAACACGCATCGCACCATCGGGACGCGGGCATCGAGCCATATCGTGAAGAAATTCGGGATGCGGAACAGCCTGCAACAGGACCATCTGACGGTGAAGCTGTCGGGGTCTTGCGGGCAATCGCTGGGGGCCTTTGCGGTGCAGGGGTTGAAGATCGAAGTGCAGGGCGATGCCAACGATTACGTGGGCAAGGGCCTGTCGGGCGGGATGATCACCGTGCGGCCGATGATGTCTTCGCCGCTGCGGGCGGAGGAGAACACGATCATCGGGAACACTGTCCTTTATGGTGCGACGGACGGGTATCTCTTTGCCAGCGGTCGCGCAGGGGAGCGTTTCGCGGTGCGCAATTCGGGCGCCAAGGTGGTGGTCGAGGGCTGTGGATCGAACGGCTGCGAATACATGACCGGCGGGGTTGCGGTGATCCTTGGGCGGATCGGCGCGAACTTTGGCGCGGGGATGACCGGGGGGATGGCCTATGTCTATGATCCCGAGGGCGTGGCCGAGGATTTCATGAACCTCGAGTCGATCCTGACCTGCGGCATCGGCCATCCGCATTGGGAGGCGCAGGTGAAGGGGCTGATCGAGCGGCATTATGCCGAGACGGGGTCGCGGATCGCTGGGCGCATTCTGGCCGATTGGGAAGCTGAGAAGCGCAACTTCCTGCAAGTCTGCCCGAAAGAGATGCTGCCGCATCTTGCGCATCCGCTGTCGGACGAGGCGGCGAAGGTTCCGGCTGAGTAAGGCATGGGCGGCCCCAACGAATTTTCATGCGAAAATTCAGGGGCCGCCGCGCCTGATTTTTCGCGGGAAAAATCGCGGGCGCGGGTTGGGGCGGCGGGCTGGTGCCGACCGCGCACCTTGACCCCGCCACCCTGCCCGTGGCTATTGTCGCCGCGATGACCGACAGCCCCGAGAAACCTGCCAAAAAGCCACGCAAGGCGGCCGAGAAGGCCGCTGCCGCCCCGCTGCTGCCGATGCGGCGGCGGGTTCTGCGCTGGGCAGGGCGCATCGCGGCTGGGATTGCGGTGCTGTATGCGGCGCTGATCCTGCTGTTTTCCTTCGTGCCGCCCCCGATCAATTTCTATCAGATAGGTGAGGCGGCCCGTCTTGGCGGGATCGAAAAGGATTGGGTGTCAATCGAAGAGATGGCCCCGGTGATGGCACGATCGGCAGTGGCGGCGGAGGACGCGAATTTTTGCCTGCATTGGGGGTTTGATATGGCGGCCATCCGCGAGGCGGTGGCGGAGGGATCGAACCGGGGGGCATCAACCATCAGCCAGCAGACAGTGAAGAACGTGTTCCTGTGGCACGGCCGATCGTGGCTGCGCAAAGCGCTGGAGGGGCTGCTGACACCGGTGGTGGAAACCGTCTGGTCCAAGCAGCGGATATTGGAAGTTTATCTGAACGTGGCCGAATTCGATGAGGGTGTGTTCGGCGTTCAGGCCGCGGCACAGCATCATTTCGGGGTGGATGCGCGCGACCTGAGTGCCACGCAGGCGGCGCGGTTGGCGGCGGTGCTGCCCGATCCGAAGGGGCGGTCGGCGTCGAACCCTTCGGATTTTGTGCGGTCGCGGACGCGGTCCATCATTTCCGGCGCGGAAACCATCGCGGCGGATGGCCGGGCGGGGTGTTTTCAGGAATGAGCCGTTGAAATCCCGCCCCTGACGGGGCAAGAGACAGTGACCGTTCCATGACATGACGGGATGTCCGTTCCAGATGATCCGCCTTTATCATTTCCCGCTTTCGCCCTACTGCCGCAAGGTTCGCCTGACGCTGGCCGAGAAGCGGCTGGAGGTGGAGTTGGTGGAGGAACGCTATTGGGAACCGTCGCCGGACTTCCTGCGCCGCAATCCGGCGGGCAAGGTGCCGGTGCTGCGCTGGGACAACCGGGTGATGTCGGAAAGCCAGGCGATCTGTGAATACCTGGAAGAGTCCATCCCCACCCCGCAACTGATGCCGCGCGACCCTGAGGCGCGGTATGAAGTGCGGCGGCTTTGTGCGTGGTTCGACGACAAGTTCCATGAGGAAGTGACGTCGAAGCTGCTCTATGAGCGCGTGAACAAGAAGGTGATGGGTCAGGGCTATCCGGACAGCAAGAATGTGAAATCCGGGGCGAGCCGGATCAAGTATCATCTGGATTACATGGGCTGGCTCTTGGATCAGCGGCGGTGGCTGGCGGGGGATGTGATGACGCTGGCCGATCTGACGGCGGCGGCGCATCTGTCGTGCCTTGACTATATCTCGGACGTTGATTGGAACCGGTCGGCGGCGGTGAAGGACTGGTATGCGAAGGTGAAATCGCGACCGTGCTTCCGCACGCTGCTGGCCGATCAGGTGCCTGGTTTCCCGCCACCGCAGCATTATGCCGATCTGGATTTCTGACAGCGGGCGGGTACGATTTTTCTGCGAAAAATCGGGTGGGGGCGCTTCGCCCCCATAAGCGCGCGGGCGACCCGTCGGGAGTGCGAGGCGGGCGGGGCTGTTGGGTATTTGAGCCAAGATGAAGCTGGATGACCTGAAGAAACAGCTTGAGGCGCAGGCGCGGGCCGAGGGGTTTGCCGCCATGGGTATCTGCGCGCCGGATGCCGTGCCGGAGGCGGCGGGGCGGTTGGCGGAGTTCCTTGAGGCTGGGCGGCACGGGCAGATGGGCTGGATGGCCGAGCGGGTGGCGTGGCGCGGGAGCGCAGCGGCGCTTTGGCCCGAGGCGCGGTCGGTGATCATGCTGGCGGAGTGCTATACGCCCGAAGTGGACCCGCTGGCAGTGCTGAGGCAGCCGGACCGGGGCGCGGTAAGCGTCTATGCGCAGGGCAAGGATTACCATGATCTGGTGAAGCGGCGGTTGAAGCGGCTGGGGCGGTGGCTGCTGGATCAGGCCGAGCCGGGGGCGGAGATCAAGGTGTTTGTGGATACGGCACCGGTGATGGAAAAGCCGCTGGCGCAGGCGGCGGGGCTGGGCTGGCAGGGCAAGCACACCAATCTGTTGTCGCGCGGGTTGGGGAATTGGTTCTTTCTTGGTGCGATCTTCACCACGCTAGATCTGCCGAAGGATGCGCCCGAGGTCAGCCATTGCGGGACCTGCACCGCCTGTCTGGACATCTGCCCAACGCGGGCCTTTCCGGCGCCCTATCAGCTGGATGCGCGGAGGTGCATTTCCTATCTGACGATCGAGCATCGCGGGCCGGTGGATGCTGCCCTGCGCGGGATGATGGGCAATCGCATCTATGGCTGCGACGATTGTCTGGCGGTCTGCCCGTGGAACAAGTTCGCGGTGGCGGCGGCGGAGATCGGCTATCAACCACGGGTGGGGGCGCCGGAACTGGCGGAACTGGCGGGGCTGGACGATGCGGCCTTCCGCGCGCGCTTCTCGGGCAGCCCGATCAAGCGGATCGGGCGGGAGAGGTTTGTGCGCAATGTGCTTTATGCCATCGGCAATTCCGGCCTGCCCCGGCTGCGCCCGGTGGCGGCGGCGTTGATCGGCGATCCTGATCCTGCGGTGGATGATGCGGCGCGTTGGGCGGTGGACCGCCTGTCGTGAGGAGCTGATGGGCGGGTTCGGGATGTGGCCGGCGATCAGGGTTATGGGGGTGGACGATTCGGTGCTAGGCTGGCCGTCCGTCATTCACGGGAGGACGACATGACCAAGCATATTGCCGACAAGCGCAGCCCTTCGACCGGGGCCCGTGTGCAGCAGTTCCTGCGGCTGGCGCGCAC
>PNND01000136.1 GCA_013824045.1 Rhodobacter sp.
AGCTGCCCTTTTCCGCAACATAGATATGCGCGGCCAGCCTGCCCCCGGTCGGCCCGTCCACCGCACCCGCCTCGACCGAAAAAGCACCATCCGCCGCGCGGAACCACAGACTTGATCCGCACCTGTTGCAGAACCCCCGCGCCCCGCCGCCGGTGGTACGGTATTCGGCCAGCCCGTCCCGTGCCTGCAAGTCCACCGCCCCCTCTTCCACATCGAAAGAGGCCGAGTAATGCCCCGAAAGGCTGCGGCACTGGTGGCAATGGCAGGCCGTGATCTCACCCGCTGGTCCCGGCAGGGTAAAGCGGCACGCCCCGCACAAACAGGACGCCGTCAGCCGTTCCGGCGCAGGCCCAGCATCTAGCGGTGGCCCCTCGGGCGCATAGTAATCCCCGGCATCCTCGGGGTAGATATGCGCCTCGATCCTGATCCCCGTCGGCCCCTCCAAAGCCCCTGGCGAAAAGCTGATCGCATGCTCCTCCGGCGTCCCCCAGTCGAAGACCGCATCCGCCTCTGGCAGCCAAAACAGCGTCGCCCCGCACTCCCCGCAGAACCCCCGCTGCGCGACAGGCGAGGATCGGTACCATCGCAGCCCCCGCCCCTCTGTCACCCGCCACCGCGCCACGGGCACCGATGAGGCCGCCCAGAAATGCCCGCTTACCTTGCGGCATTGGCTGCAATGGCAGGCCAGCGCGTCGCGGATCGGCCCCTCCACCTCGAACCGGACCGCGCCGCAATGGCAAGAACCGTGATGGGTTTGAGGCATCACGCCGCCTCCCGGAACACCTCGGCCAGCAGGGGCACCAGCCAATCCTCATCCGCCTGTGTGAAAGCCGCTGGCGTGTCGCTGTCCAGATCAAGAACCCCCAGCAGCAGGCCCTTCCCGTTCCAGACCGGCAGCACCAGTTCCGACTTCGTCGACGATGAACAGGCGATATGATCCGGAAACGCCTCGACATCCGGCACGTTCTGCACCGCACCCGTCCGCGCCGCCGCCCCGCAGACCCCTCGGGAGAAGGGGATGACCAAACAGCCATGCCCGCCCTGATAGGGCCCGATCTTGAGCAATTCAGGCCCCACAACGCGGTAGAACCCCGTCCAGTCGGCAAAGGGGTGGTGGTGGTGAATCTCGCACACCACCGTGGCCATCAGGGCGACGGTATCCGTCTCGCCCGCGCAGAGCGCGCGGATGCTGGCCGTGATCGCATCGTAATCCACCCTACTGTCCAGCATCTCAATACCCCGCCAATCAGTATCCAAGGGCGCAGCCATCCTTGCGGGGGTCAGATGCCCCCACCAGCACCCCGTCGTCACCGATCAGAATGGCCTGACAGCCGCCGATCGGATCATGCGGGATCGACACGTCATGCCCCATCTCCGCCAGTCGCGCCCGCACGGTGTCGGCGTAGCCGCGTTCCACCAGCATACCATCGACCCCACTAAAGCAG
The DNA here is from genome assembly GCA_013824045.1 of Rhodobacter sp. Lineage (GTDB taxonomy): Bacteria > Pseudomonadota > Alphaproteobacteria > Rhodobacterales > Rhodobacteraceae > Paragemmobacter. The sequence goes on from PNND01000136.1 coordinate 1,446, forward strand.
CGCGGCGCGTCATTCGCATCCTGCGGTTCCATCCCGTAATCCACGAGGTTGGTCACGAAGCGCGCATGGCCGCAGGGCTGATAGGCCCCGCCCATCACGCCAAAGGGCATTATCACCCGACCGTCGCGCTTCAGCATCCCCGGAATGATCGTGTGCATCGGTCGCTTGCCGGGTGCCGCCTCGTTCGGGTGGCCCTCCTGCAGCGAAAAGCCCGCGCCACGGTTCTGGAAGTTGATCCCGAACCTGTCGGATGCCAGCCCCGACCCGAACCCCCAGAAGATCGAATAGATCAGGCTAACCGCCATGCGATCCTTGTCGACCACGGTGATATAGATTGTGTCCTTGTGCACCGCCTCGGTCAGCGGGGCCGCCGCGGGCATCGCGCGGTCGAGGTCGATCAGCGCGGCCAGCCGCGCCGCCGTTTCCGGGGCCAGCATATGCGCCAGCCGCGTGGTATGGTTGGGGTCCGCGATGAACCGGTTGCGCGCATCATAGGCCAGCTTTGCCGCCTCGGCCTCGATATGGGCGCGTTCCGCACCGAACGGGTCCATCGACGCCAGATCGAAATGCTTCAGGATGTTCAGCATCAGGATGGCCGTCGCGCCCTGCCCGTTCGGCGGATGCTCGATCAGATCCACGCCCTTGTAGTTCCCGCTCACCGGATCGCTGTAATCACAGGCCACAGCGGCGAAATCCTCCATGCTGTGCGACCCGCCCAGCGCGCGGAGCGAGGCAACCATGTCCTCGGCCACCTCGCCCTCATAGAACCCTTTGCGCCCTTCTTTCGCGATCCGGCGCAGCACTTCGGCCTGCCCCGGCGCGCGGAAGATAGCGCCTGCATTGGGTGCCGCGCCGTTCACCAGATAATGTTGCCGCGCCGCACCCTGCAGATGCTGGGCATCCCCGGCCCAGTCAAAGGCCACGCGGGGCGCGACCGGCACGCCTTCATCGGCATAGCGGATCGCTGGGGCCAGCACCGCATCCAGCCCCAGCTTGCCCCAATCCGCCGACAGGCGGCAAAACGCATCCACCGCACCGGGCAGGGTGACCGCCTCGATCCCGTGGATCGGCATCGCCGTCATCCCCTTTGCCCGCATCGCCGCCGCCGACAGACCGCCCGGCGCGCGCCCCGATCCGTTCAGCGCGATCACATCCTCGCGCCCCGCCGGTTTGATCAGCACAAAGCAATCGCCGCCGATCCCGGTCATCTGCGGCTCGCAGATGCCCAGAAGAACCGCGCCCGCAATGGCCGCATCCACGGCATTGCCACCGCGCTCCAGCACATCAACCGCCACCTTGGCGGCCAGCGGGTGCGACGTCGCGCACATCCCGTTCGCCGCATGAACGGGCGACCGGCCCGGCATCTGAAAATCGCGCATCTGGTTCCTCCTGCTGTCAGGCGAACCTAGGCCCCAAGTGGGGCAATGCCAAGATGTGGCGCAGGCGCAAAATGCGCTGTCCGGTTATGCGCCCAGACCGGCTCACCGCCAACCCGCCTGCTGACATGAGGCAGGTTTCCATGCCCCATGTCAGGCAATCAACGGCAGCACCGAAGTGCAGTCATCCAAACACGGGCACCCAGACAATGGCACTCGCACTCTCGCACCGAAACACTGTCACCTAAACCCTCGCAAAACCCTCGCACCAACACCCTGACACCAAAACTCCGGCACGCGAACTCCGGCGTTCCACATCCGCCAAAGCCCTGCCCGAACACCCTCAGGGAACGCCTGCTCCAAGACCCCGGCGCCGTGCTGGCAATGGGGGCAAAGCCGCACGGCACCGGGGCGCAGCCGTCAACCGGCTACCTCAGGAGTAACGGATGTCTTCATGTTTCCTTTAACCCTTCCCTTTGCCCGCTCGGCCCGGAAAGCCAGCATCCCCCATCCTGAAGACCCTGCATCAGCCGCCTGTCCGTGTAACGGCATCCTCCGCCTTGACCCGCAGGGTCAGCACGTTGAACCCCGCCCAGCGGCGCATCTCCAAGCCCTCTGTCAGCGCCCGGATCAGCGGCCAGCCGAACCCGCCCTCAGCCGCCTCCGGCGGCATAACCGCCTGCAGACATTCCTTTGGCGGCACGCTCTGCGCCCGGTCCAGAACGCGCCAGTCGCGCCCGCTGCGCCGTGGCCCCGGCACCAGCCCGATCCAGCCCGGCCCACCGCCATAGCCATGCTCCACCACGTTGTTCAACACCTCGGCCAGCACAAGAAGCGTGCATTCCCGCTCTTCCCCGGTCAGCCCGGCCAGCGCCGGGCCCTGCTCCAGCGCGATCAGCAGATCCCGCACGGCGGCGGGATCGGCCGCGATCACATGCCGGTCAGGCCGTCGCGCGCAGCGCATCATCAACCCCGGCATGTATGGTGAACATCCGATCCATCCGCGTCAGCCGGAACACCCGTTCCACCGCCCCGGTCAGCCCTGCCAGTTCCAGAACCTGCCCAGACCGCAGGAACCGCTGCGCCGCCACCACGGCGCCCAGCCCGCTGGAATCCAGAAACCCGACGCCGGACAGATCCAGAACCACCCGCGCGGCCCCGCCTTCCAGCGCGGCCTTCATCCTGTCCTTGAACATCACGGCGGCCATCGCATCCAGCCGCGCTTCTGCGGGCCGCACCACCGTGACCGCCCCTTCATCCCGAACCGCAAGTTCCATCCGGCATCCCCTTTCCAAGGTCTGCCGACAGAAAAGCATCAAAGAATGAACAGCCCGTAAGCGCCCGAAGACTTCGCGCTCAGTTCATCTGGAACTGCAGCGGATAGCGCCCATCCTCGAAATCGCCGAACAGATCGGGCAGGTCGGGATGGCCCACGGGTTCACCCGTTTCATCAGGCAGCAAGTTCTGCTCGGACACATAGGCCACGTAATAGCTTTGGTCGTTCTCGGCCAGCAGATGATAGAATGGCTGTTCCTTGGATGGCCGCGCATCTTCGGGAATCGCGTCGTACCATTCCTCGGTATTGGAAAAACGCGGATCGACATCAAAGATCACGCCGCGGAAGGGGTGCTTCCGATGACGGACCACCTGCCCGATGTGATATTTCGCTGCCGCCGTGAACATGTCATTGCATCCCTTGAATTCATTTAATAATCGCTGGTGCGGCCTCTTGTCCATCCGGCAGGTGGACCAGCAAGGAAACAGTCTGTGAACCTTGTCCTTACAGTGCTGGAGATCGTGGCCCCTGTCGGCCTGCTCGGTCTGGTGGGTTTTGTGTGGGTTCGCGCTGGGTTTGAATACCGGATGGAATTCATCACCCGCCTGTGCATGACCCTGTCGGTCCCCGCGCTCGTCTTCACCGCCCTGATGAAGACAGAGATCGATCCCGCCGCCTTGACCTCGGTACTGTTTGCCGCAGCGCTCGCTTATGGCGTCCTCACGTTGGCCTTCTGGGGCATCACCACGGTGCTGGGCATCGACCGGCGCACCTATCTTGCACCGCTGATCTTCGGCAATACCGGCAATGTGGGCCTGCCTCTAGCGCTGTTTGCCTTTGGCGAAACCGGGCTTGGCTTTGCGGTGGTCATCTTCGCCGTGATGATCCTGTGGAGCTTTACCTTCGGCGTCTGGGTGGTGGCAGGCGGCGGATCGCCCGCCCGCCTGCTGCGTGAACCCATCATGATCGGCACGCTCTTGGGCGCGCTGTTCTTGTGGCAGGGCTGGCATACGCCCGTCTGGCTGACCAATTCGCTCGATCTGATCGGCCAGATCGCAATTCCCCTGATGCTCATCACGATGGGCGTCGCGGTGGCACGGCTGAACGCGGGCCGCCTTGGCCGCGCGCTCTGGCTTTCGGTCCTGCGTGCGGCGGTCTGCCTTGGCGTCGCCCTCGGCGCGGGGCTCCTGTTCGGCCTGCCCCCGGTCGCGCTGGCCGTGCTGATCCTGCAGGTCACCACCCCGGTGGCCGTCACCTCCTACATGCTAGCCGAGAAATACGGCGCGGATGCCGAGTCGGTGGCGGGCCTTGTCATCGCCTCCACGCTGCTGTCGGTGATCACACTTCCGCTCACTCTCGCCTTTCTGATCTGACTCTGCGCGATCCGGCATTCCCCCCGGCCGCCTTTTGCCCTATCATTCCCGCAAAATAAGAAAGTGCGAGGGGCAAATGAGCAGACTTCTCCGCGCGTCGATCCTGTTGATGTTGTTGGCCTCCTGCGGGGGCGGCAACTATTCGGCGCCGCGCAACCTGGATAACGCCTGCGCCATCATTGATGAGCGTCCGCAGTATTTCCGTGCCATGAAAGATACCGAACGGCGCTGGGGCATCCCGGTCCATGTCCAGATGGCGACCTTCCATCAGGAATCGAAATTCATCGGCAATGCCCGCACCCCGCACCGCTATGCGCTGGGTGTCATCCCGATGGGCCGCCAATCCTCGGCCTACGGCTATTCACAGGCCCTTGACGGCACCTGGGAGGAATACCTCGAAGATCAGCGCCGCCGCGGCGCGCGGCGAGACAGCATTGATGATGCGGCCGATTTCATGGGCTGGTACATGGACCAGTCCACCGAACGGCTTGGCATCTCGAAATGGGACGCGCAGGCGCAATACCTCGCCTATCACGAAGGCCGCACCGGTTATGCCCGGCAATCCTATCTGGCCAAGCCGTGGCTGATGGATGTCTCGGCCCGCGTGGCCGAACGGTCCGAGATGTACCGCGCGCAACTTGCCAGCTGCGGCCGGGGCTAGGGCTTTTGCCACAAGTCGGGCCGGATCACCCGGCCCGCTTCTGCGCCTCGATCGTGATGTTGAACAGAGATGGCGGCAGGTCGCCTCCCAGAACCATCCGGTTCAGTACAACCGTCGTGCGGTTGCCCAGATCATCGGTGATGATCCACTGCGCCAGCGTGATCGGGTCATTCAGAAAGACCAGCTCTATGGTGCCGTATTCCGGGTTCTTCGGATCCTGTGCCACCACCCGCGTGGTATTTTCCGCCTCGTAATGACCGATCACCATCTTGTCCGCGCCAAGGTTCACGTTGCGCGCCAGAATCAGGTTCAGCGGCGTCCGCGACAGCGGATACTGCTCGGGCGGCTGGTTGGACTTCGAATCGAAAATCGCCACCTGCCCGCCGCCAGCCATCACAAGGCTCTGATCCGGCGGCGCATATTCAAACCGCACCCGTCCCGGGCGCTTGATGAACAGCCGCCCCTGTGACCGCGACCCGTCCGAATTCACCTGCGTGAACTCGGCCTCGGCCGTGGTCAGCCGGTTCAGATAGTCGCTCAGCGCCGACAACGGTACAGGTTCGGCCTGAACGGGCAGGCCAAGGACAACAAGGGCGAGCGGGGCCAGAAGGGCGGTGCGTCTGTTCATACCCCCTATATACGCTTTCGCCATGCGCTGCGCATCCCCGGCAGGCAGGATGTTGCGACCTTGTGCCGATCCTGTGAAACCCCGTGACGCCCCCGTTCCGGCAAACCATCCCACGACTCGCCGCAAAATCAGGCAGAATGTGAAGGCGGAAATTCACTCTTTTGCTCGTTCTGGCAACGTATCCTGCGGTCATTTTATATATGCACAAAATATTCTTTCTATTTTTTGAGATAATGCGGGATTTTCTGCCATTTCATCAACACCAAGAACGCATCTTCACAAACACCTCCCGCCGATCCTGATGCATTCTGCACGCACTCCGGCACATCCCATGAAAAGGCGGGCTGAAAGATGAAGATCGTGGTCCTCGGCGCAGGCGTCATCGGCGTTACCTCGGCTTGGTATCTTGCCAAGGCCGGCCATCAGGTCACCGTGATCGACCGCCAGCCCGGCCCGTCGCTGGAAACCTCCTTCGCGAATGCCGGCGAAATCAGCCCCGGTTATTCCTCGCCCTGGGCCGCGCCGGGCATCCCGATGAAAGCTGTCAAATGGCTGTTCATGAAACACGCACCCCTGATCATCCAGCCGCGCCCCGATCTGCACAAGCTGGGCTGGATGGCGCGGATGCTCGCCAACTGCACCACCGCCGCTTATCAGGAAAACAAAAGCCGCATGGTCCGCCTTGCGGAATACTCCCGCGATTGCCTGATGGACCTGCGCGCGGAAACCGGCATCACCTATGACGAACGCACGCAGGGCACCCTGCAACTCTTCCGCACACAGAAGCAGGTCGAAGGTGCTGCCAAGGATATCGAAGTCCTCCGCGCCGATGGCGTCCCCTTCGAAGTCCTCGACCGTGACGCCTGCCTCAAGGCCGAACCCGGCCTCGCCAATGCCCGCGACAAGATCGCCGGCGGCCTGCGCCTGCCGGGCGATGAAACCGGCGATTGCTTCAAGTTCACCAATTCCCTCTCCGACATGGCCGCCGCCCTTGGCGTGACCTTCCGCTACGGCGTGGGAATCGACGGGCTGGAGCAAGAGGGTGGCCGCATCACCGCAGCCCAGACCAGCGAAGGCCGTATCACCGCCGATGCCTTTGTCGTGGCTCTGGGCAGCTATTCGCCCTTCCTCGTGTCGCGCTTCGGGATCAAGCTGCCGGTCTATCCGGTCAAGGGCTATTCCATCACCGTCCCGATCGTGAATGCGGATCGCGCGCCCGTATCCACCGTCATGGACGAAACCCACAAGATCGCCATCACCCGTCTGGGCGACCGTATCCGCGTGGGCGGCATGGCCGAAATCGCGGGCTTCGATCTGTCCTTGAACCCCAAGCGCCGCGCCACGCTGGAACATTCCGTCGAAGACCTGTTCGGCGGCGCGGGCGACCAGTCGCGCGCCACCTTCTGGACGGGCCTGCGCCCGATGACTCCCGATGGCACCCCAATCGTCGGCCGTTCCACCATCCCAAACCTCTTCCTGAACACCGGCCACGGCACCCTTGGCTGGACCATGGCCGCAGGCTCGGGCCGCGTGCTGGCCGATATCTTATCCGGCCGCGCGACCGAGATCGAAAGCGCCGACCTCGGCTATGCCCGCTACGTCAAGGCCCGCAAAGCCCCGGCCCCGGGCTTCGGCGTCGCGCAACCGGCCTAATGGGCAAGGCGGGGGTCACCCCGCCTGCCCCGTGCCGTCGTGGCGCAGAATCGTGAACAGCCAATAGCCCAACCCGATCGCCACAGCGGCAGCCCCGGCAAATGCTAGGATCGTCCAGGCCAAGTCGGATGCCGCGGCAAGATTGCCCGTGAACCCATAACCAAGCCCGACATAAAGCCCGGTCCAGACCGATTCACCCAGCACGCCCCACAGCGTGAACCGCGCCCAAGACAGCCCGGCCGCCCCTGCCGCAACATTCACATAAGGCCCCAGCGCTGAGACCAGCCAGCGCGAAAAGAACACCGCAACACTCCCCCGCCGCTCCAGAAGCGCGCGCGCCTTCTCCACCGGCGCCGCCCGCGACCCCAGCCATTGAACCGCCCTCTGGCCACCATGGCGACCAACGCGATATCCAAGCTGATCACCCAAGATGGCGCCAGAAACCGCCGCCGCCATTGTCCCAACCAATGGCAAATCCCCCGCCGCCACAAACCCCCCGGCGGCCAGCATCAGGATCGACGCCGGAATGGGAATCGCCAGACAGGACAGAAACGTCGCCGCCGCCAAAAGCCACAACCCATAGGTCGGCACCAGCGCCAGCAGCCAATCCGTCATTCGTCCAGACTTCCGGATTCGGGCTTTCCGCTCTGCCCCTCTGCCGGGTCATGGCCCAATTCAACCAGTGCCGCTTCCACCTGCGCGATCACCTCTTCCACCGGCACATCCCGCATCTCGGCAATCTCGCTCAGCGTCAGCGGCTTGCCCTCACGCGGCTCCGGCAACCCCGCCACCGCATCCAGCGTGCCGGGCGTCAGGCCCCATGACCTGTCGATATAGCGCACCGTCATCCACGGGCTGACCGGTTCATTCTGGTGGGTTTGCCAATAGACAAAATGCACCACGATCCGCGTCAGCAGAAACAGCGCCAAGGCTGTCGCCAGAACGAAGGCAGTCGTCAGAGCGGGATGGGCGCGCAGTTTCGAAAGCATGTCCGAATGGGCGCTTCATCCTTGGCCAAGTCAACGCAGAAGTCGCGCCACTGCACCGTCCTCGTTAACCTTAACGCCCGCCAAATCCACAGCCCGCTGCGTGCATACACCTGTCTGCACAGCGCGCTGCACCACGTGCTGAACGGGTCAAGCCGCCCTGTTTCCGCGCAGACCTTCACAAAGGATGAACAGAACATGGGCTCAGGGTGCGCTGCGTGCATACGCCTGTCTGCACTGCGGTGCTGCACCGGCGTCTGCACCGGTTTTACCGCTCCGTATCTTGGTAAAGATGCGCCCCGCCGCGCCAGTCAGTGATGCGCCACTGCCCGCCGCCCAAATGTTCGGCATGATCGCGCACCAGCGGCACCTTGCCAAAACCACCCGGTATATCAAGCACATAGGTCGGAAGAAGCGTCCCGCTCACCCGCCCCCGCAACCCCGCCATAAGGGCCTGCCCCTCGGCAATCGTGGTACGGAAATGCGATGTCCCCTTCGCCAGATCACAATGATGCAGGTAATAGGGCTTCACCCGGTTTCGCATCAATTTCCGGAACAAATCCTCCAGCGCCGCCACGCTGTCATTCACCCCGCGCAGCAGAACCGATTGGGAAAGCAGGGGAATTCCCGCATCTGCCAAGCGCGCCAAGGCTGCCTCGGCCCGCGCGGTGATCTCTTGCGCGTGGTTGGTATGCACCACAACCCAGACCGCCGCCCGCCCGCGCAACGCCGCGACCAGTTCTTCCGTCACCTTTTCCGGCGCGACCACAGGTATCCGCGTGTGAATCCGGACGACGTCGACATGGTCCATGGCCGAAAGCCGTTCGATCAACCCCTTGATCCTGCGCGCAGAAAGCACCAGCGGGTCGCCCCCGGTCAGGATAACCTCACGGATCGCGGGATTAACGGCGATGTAATCAAGGGCTGCCATAAGGTCACTCTCCGGCAGAGACCCTTCATCCCCCACCGCCTCGCGCCGGAAACAGAAACGGCAATACACTTCGCAGGTCTTGGTCACATGCAAAATCACCCGGTCCGGGTAACGATGCGTTAA
>PNND01000398.1 GCA_013824045.1 Rhodobacter sp.
CCTTGTTCGGCGCACCCTTCGGGATCGCGTACATTTCGTTCTCGTAGAGCTGGCCGTCCCAGACGATGACGAAAGGCTTGTTCTCGGCGATGGCCGCGTTGAAGATCCGCCCGTTATAGGCGGTGGTCATGACCACTTCGCCATCGGCCAGCAGTTGCGGGGCCTGCGAACCGGCTTCCCACCACACCACTTCCGACTTGATGGTGTCGAGCTTGGCAAAGGCACGATCCACGCCTTCCGGGGTGGACAGCACATCATAGACTTCCGCCGCCGGCACGCCATCGGCCATCAGAGCCACTTCCAGCACGGCCTTGGCGCCCTTGCGGATGCCACGCTTGCCGGGGAACTTCTCCAGATCGAAAAGATCGGCCACGGTCGAGGGCTTTTCGCCCGGGAACTTGGTGTCGTCATAGGCAAAGACGGTGGACCAGATGTCGGTCGACACGCCGCATTCCGTCACGGCGCCCGGCAGGAAGTCATCGGCGGCCGGGGTGCCATCGGCACCGGCGGGCAGCGCTGCAACGTCGATCGGCTCCAGCATGCCTTCGTCGCACAGACGGATGGCATCGGCATATTCCAGCGACGCGACGTCAACCGTCACGTTGCCTGCTTCGACCATTGCCTTGATCGGGGTCGCCGGGTTGTCGCTGTCGACCATCTTGGCCGCAAAGCCCGACGCCGCCGCCCAGGGCTTCACATGCGCTTCGGTTTGGGCTTCGCCATAGGCGCCGCCCCAGCTCATCACCGTAAGTTCCTGCGCGGTTGCCGAAACGGCAAACCCGGTCAGGGCGGTGGTCAGGATCAGGATTCTTTTCATGCTTATCGCTCCCATGTTGAACAGAACTGCTCTGTTGTCATTGGCCGCACCCGTTGCCGGGCACGGCATCGGTTCAGATCGGGTCGAGCGCGCGCGCGTCCTGTGGCGCCCAGCCGATCCTAATCGTCTCGCCGGGGGTCAGCACGCGCTGGCCCAGCGTATTACGGCTCTTGATGACGAAATCATCATGCCCCGCCACCTTCAGCACGGTGCGGAACAGATCGCCCATATAGATGACCTCGACCACCTCGGCCTCGATCATATGCGCGTCCGGCGGCAGCAGGTCGGGCTTGAATTCCACCCGCTCGGGCCGGATCGACACAAGCGTCTTCTGGCCCTTGGCCGACACATTCACCGGGGTCGCATCGATCAGCTCGCCCGTTCCCAGCCGCACCAGCGCCCGCCCGTCCTTGATCTCTTCGACCGTGCCTTCCAGACGGTTGTTCTCGCCGATGAACTGCGCCACGAAACTGTTGTTCGGCCGCTCGTACAGGTCCGACGGGGATGCCAGTTGCTGAATGCGCCCATCGTTGAACACGGCGATCCGGTCGCTCATCGTCAGCGCCTCGCCCTGATCATGGGTCACATAGACCACCGTGATCCCAAGGCTGTCGTGCAGATGCTTGATCTCGAACTGCATATGCTCGCGCAGCTGCTTGTCCAGCGCGCCAAGCGGTTCGTCCATCAGCACCAGCTTGGGGTCGAACACCAAGGCCCGCGCCAGCGCGATGCGCTGCTGCTGCCCGCCTGACAATTGCGCCGGGCGACGGTTGGCAAAAGCCCCCATCTGCACCATGTCCAGCGCGCGCTTGATCTTTTCTTCGCGCTCGGACTTGCCCATCCCGCGCACTTCCAGCGGAAAGGCCAGATTCTCGCCCACCGTCATATGCGGGAACAGCGCGTAATTCTGGAACACCATCCCGATGCCCCGCTTGTGTGGCGGCACCTGATTGATCGGGCGGCCATCCAGCAGGATTTCGCCATTGGTGGCCGTCTCGAAACCGGCCAGCATCATCAGGCAGGTGGTCTTGCCCGATCCGGACGGTCCCAACATCGTCAGAAACTCGCCCTTGCCGATGCTCAGGTTCAAGTCCTTCACGACAAGCGAAACGCCGTCGTAGCTCTTTTGAACATGATCAAAAACGACAAATGCGTCGTTCTGGCCCGCAGCAGCCATCGAAGCAGCCAAATTCGTCTCCCCGGTCTTCTCGGCGGGTTCCCCGCTCGTCTTGGTCTGACTAAAGCCAAAGCCTTGCTGCAATGCAACTGGCTTGTCTGACTAAGCGGGTAACATCCGTGATTGCGGGAAAATAGGCCAGTTTGCGACCACTTCGCCAATCAAAGCGGCAGGTCTTGGCTTGCTGGCAGGAAAATGGCCTTCCCTTGGGTCAACGTCCTGCCCGCCATCGCTGCGATGCAGCACCTCACCCGGCCAATCACAGCCGTATCAGGACAGTATGCCTCAGGCCGCCGCCCGGCGCATGGGGTTCGGCCCGGTCAGCAACTGCCGCCGCTTGGCCACAGGTCGCGCCGTAGGCCCATACAACTCGGCCGCATCCGCAACACCCGCCAGCACCGGGGCCAGCAGCGGGAAGGCCACCGCCAGCTCCGCGGCCACCACAGGTCCTAGCGCGGCCACGGCCATCGGACCGGGATAGAGCGTCTCGGTCGCCATCCCTTGCGCAAAGACGATCCCGTGCCGCTCCAGCAGCAGGTGGTGATAGCCCACTTCCTTCTTGCCCTTGGCGATCCGGAACCGGGCATCGCCCAGTTCGGCCAGATGCTTGGCGCGCACCAGCATCTCCACCCCGTCCAACTCGGCCAGCACGGCATGGTTGGGCGACACCAGCACATCGCCCCGGTTGCCCATCGCCCCGTCGCGGATCAGCACGGGCCGCATCAAGGGCTCCGCCTCCAGCGCGGCGCGGTCCAGATGCCGCCCGCCCGCCCAGAGCACCGGCTGCAACCCGTGATCCAGCGTCATCACCCGGTCGCCCGCCCGGATCGCCTCTACCGGGACCTCGCCGCGATCCGTCAGGATCAGCGTGCCCGTCGTAAAGCACGGCACCCCAAGCTGGACCAATGCCTCCCTGCTGGAAATCAGCGCCGGATCGATCCCGACCAGCCGGATAACCTCGCCCCCCGGAAAGGTGACCAGCGCGCCCCCCGCACCGTCCGAGGTGATAACCGCATCCGCCCAATTGACCGGACTTCCGGTCGCATCGACCAGCCCCGATACATCCAGCCGGTCGGTGAACTGCCCGTCGACCAGCGTCAGGTCCAGATCGGTGATGACATCGCGCCCGCTGCCCGACGTGAACACATAGGTGTCACGCCCGGTCCCGCCCGACATCGTATCATTGCCGGATCCGCCAAGGATCGTGTCGTTCCCCGCGCCCCCGGCCATGCTGTCATTGCCGGTCCCGCCATCCATGGAATCGGCCCCGTCGCCGCCCGCCATGGAATCGTTGTCGGTCCCGCCCGACATCTGGTCATTGCCCGACCCGCCGAACATCGTGTCGTTCCCGGCATCGCCGGTCAGAACATCGTTGCCATCCCCACCATCGACGGTATCGTTCCCGTCGCCGCCCAGCACGGTGTCATTGTCGGCCCCGCCGAAGAGCTGATCGCTGCCGCCGCGCCCTTCGATGACATCGTTGCCCGCGCCGCCTTCGAAATAGTTGAAATAGAAGTCCGCCAGCGACGAGCTTTCATTATCAAACCCGATGATCGTGTCGTTGAAGGCCGACCCGATCACCCCGTCGACACCGCTCAGGACATCGCCCTCGGCATCCCCCCCGGTCCCCGTCCAGGTCCGCAGGTTGACATTCACCGCCGCGCCGCTGGCCGAATAATCCAGAACGTCCAGACCCGTCCCGCCAATGATCGTGTCCGCCCCGGCCCCGCCGATCAGCGTGTCATTGGCATCCCCGCCTTCCAGCAGATCACGGCCATCACCGCCAAACAGGACATCGGTTCCAGCCCCGCCCAGCAGCGTGTCATTGCCCAGCCCGCCGAACAGCGTGTCGCTGTCCGCGCCCCCGTCGAGGGAATCGTTCCCCTCGCCCCCAAAGACGACATCCGTCCCGTCGCCGCCCAAGAGCGTGTCATTGCCCGTATCGCCATCCAGCGTGTCGTTGCCTGCCCCGCCTTCCAGCGAATCCAGCCCCGCCCCGCCGAACAGCGAGTCAGCCCCCGCCCCGCCAAAGACACGGTCATTCCCGGCCCCGGAAGAAATGATGTCATTCCCGCCCGCGCCGGTGATCGTGTCATTGCCCGACCCGGTCTCAAGCGCTTCCATCTCGGAAAAGGTCGACGTGACCCCACTGCCCGACGCCGTGCCAACGCCCGCGCCGGAAAACGTCGCCGTGACCGCCGTGGTGAAGCCCGACAGATCCAGCGTGTCATTGCCCGTCCCGCCGACAATGGAGTCCGACCCATCCCCCGCTGCGATGATGAACCGGTCATCCCCCGCGCCGCCGAACAGCGTGTCGCTGTCGGCACCGCCGATCAGCGTGTCATTGCCATCGCCCCCGGCCAGCGTATCGGTGTCCACCCCGCCCAGCAGGCTGTCATTGCCCGCGCCGCCGTCGACGCTTTCCTCGCCGCTGCCGCCAAAGACGGTGTCATTCCCCGCCCCCAGTTGCACCCGCCGGATCGAACTGAAGCCGGCCGTCGTGCCCGGCGCCGTCACCGTCCCGGTCTCGGTGCCGGTGAAGGTGACCGTCACCCCTCCGGTGGCCAAACTGGTGTCGATCACATCGCCCAGCGTGCCATCGGTGCCGCCCACGATGGTGTCCACCCCCGCAGCATCGCCGATCAGGAAGGTGTCATCCCCGGCCTGTCCGACCAGCGAGTCATTTCCGGCCCCGCCCGCCAGCGTGTCGTTGCCCGACCCACCATCGATGACGTCGTCCCCGGCGTCACCCGACAGCACGTCATTCCCGATCCCGCCGAACAGGCGGTCGTTCCCGGCGCCCCCGTCAATGGCGTCGTTGCCGCTGTTGCCAAGGATGGAGTCCGCTCCGTCCCCACCGAACAACCCATCCGCCGCGCTGCCGCCACTGATCGTGTCATTCCCGCCATTGCCGGACAGCGTCACCGAAGTGGTGCTCGACGTGGCGGTCAGCGTGTCGTTCAGTGCCGTCCCTTCGACCGCCTCGATCCCGGTGAACGTGCCCGACGTGCCCCCGGTCAGCAGCCTTGTGCCCGCGCCACCGCTTGAAAAGGTGACCGAGGCCGCCGTTGTCGCCCCGACGAAGGAAATCGTGTCGTTGCCCACACCGCCAAAGATTGCGCCACCCCCTGTCCCGTTCGGGATCAGGAAAGTGTCATTGCCATCATCGCCATAGAGGCTGTCGTTGCCGACCCCGCCAAGGAAGGTATCGTTGCCCGTACCGCCAAAGGCGGTGTCATTGCCCGCGCCGCCGATCAGAAGATCGTTGCCGCCGCCTCCCTCCAGCAGATCAGACTCGCTGCCACCATCCAGCGTGTCATCGCCGTCATTGCCGAACAGCGTATCCGCACCGGCATCCCCGAACAGAAGGTCATTGCCGCTCTCGCCGCCCAGCTGATCGTTGTCGGTCCCGCCAAAAATCGTGTCGTTGCCCGCAGCACCCCAAAGCGTGTCGCGCCCGGCACCGCCATCGATCAGCTTCGGGTCAAGCGATGAATCAAAGCCCGGAAGATCATCAACCAGATCATTCCCGTCACCGGCAAAAATCGTATCGCGCCCGGTTCCAGAAAAAAGCGTGTCATCGCCCAGGCCGCCATAGAGAAGGTCGTTGCCCGCACCCGCCGCCAGCGAGTCATTCCCCGCCCCGCCGGTCAGCGTATTGTCCAGCGCCTGCTCATAGTCCAACAGCGCCAGATTTGCGTAAGGCACACCCGCCGCTGTGGTGGGGACTGTCGAGGATACGGTGTAAAGCACCCCCGGCTGCAACGGGGCCGTGGTGACATATCCCACCACCGTCGACCCGATCATCACCTGATAGAGCGTGACCGACCCGGCCACCGGATCGCTGAAGACAAAGCCATTGCCCAGCCGGATCACACCCGATCCGACCGTCGCCCCCCCGGCGGTGATCACCACCCCGGTCTGGTTGCCATCCAGAACCGTTGCAGCCGATCCGGAAAAGCCGGTCTCGTCATCGGTAACGGTGATGGTCAGCGCGGCGGCGGATGATGACCAGTTCGGATCCAGCCGAAAGGTGGATCCGGTCGTGGGCGCTCCGCCCCCGGTAACAACGACACTCCCGACGGCATAGCCGTCGATCACAAATATTGGCATAACACCGCTCGCGCCACGCCGCCCGGTCTTGCGCCGGTTCGGGAAGGACCCAGTCTAATGCCGGGATTAACCCATCCTTTAGGATGGAGATTGTGGCGAAATTGTGGCAAGCCGCCCATCCCGCTGAAATCGCGCCACAATCTTCCGGAAAGCGTCACAAGCGTTACCGAATGGACTCACCTGTTCAAACGGGATGGCCATGCGAAATCCGGATGAAAAACCGCTTGGGGCCCAAAAGGGCCTGCCTGTGCCAGCGATCCGGGAAAGGATGGTGCGGATGAAAGGACTCGAACCTTCACGGGAGTTACCCCACAGCGACCTCAACGCTGCGCGTCTACCAATTCCGCCACATCCGCACGCTTTGGTTTGGTGGCGGTTATGTAGCGAAGCCGATCAGCGAAGGAAAGAGCAAAAATCGCGCCCCGTTTCCCGCACCGTCGCCGCCCGTCAGGGCTGTGAAAAGTCGCGCTGCAACCGCCGCGCGGCGGCCTCGGCCATCGACCGATGCGTCCCGGCGCGGGCGGCGGCAAGGCTTTCCCCCAGCCGCGCGCCCAGCCGCGCGAAGAGTTGCCCCGCCGCTGTTCCTTCCGTCGGTTGCGGCAGGCGTCGCCCGTTATGCGCCGCCATCACCGCCCGCATCCGCGCCGCATTGGCCGCCAGCGCGGCCCCATCCAGCGCCCCGCCTTCACCGACGGTGAAAAACGCGCCGCAGCGCCCGGCACAGCGCGCCGCCGTTGCGGGCACTTCCACCAACCCGGCAAGCCCTGCGACATGACGCAGCAGAACCGGGTTGAAATTGTGGATATGCCCGAAATGGAACAACCGCCCCTGCAGCTTGTTCTGCGCATCCCGCTCGATATCAGGCACTTCGATATAGATCACGCCGCCGGGACGCAGCCACCCGGCCAGCCGCCGCAGCGACGCCACCGGATCACGCATATGCTCCAGCACATGGCTCAGCCGGATAAGGTCAAAGCGCGGGCCGTCGAAATCGCAATCCTCCAGCCGCTTGCCCTCGATCTTCAGCCCCAACTGCTCACCGCAATAGGCGGCATAGCCTAGATGCGGCTCCACCGCCGTCACCTGCGCGCCCAAACGGTCCGCCAGAAACGTGAACTCCCCGCTGCCCGACCCAAGGTCAAGCCAAGCGCCGCCCTTTGCATAAACATCGCGAAAGGCGCGGAAATGCCCATCCAGCCGCTTCAGATTGCGCCAGACCTGCCTGCGCCGCGGCACCGATGCCCCCTTGTAGCTTTCGCGATAGGCGGTGCGATAGAACTGCGTGAGTTCTGCCTCCGTCGGCACCGGATCATTGCGCAGCATCCCGCAGCCAGAACACAGAACCGTCACCAGCGGTGCCCCATGCCGATCCCGGTTCGACACCACTTCACAATCTGTGCTTGCACAGAACCCACATGCTTCGGCCACGCTGACGCTTCCCTCTCACGCCGATCCTTACGGCCGGCACCCTGTCCCGCTTCCGCAATAGGAAAATTCTGGCGGCCTTGCCAAGATGTCGCAATAAAAATACCGCCCGCGTTGCGCGCGCCACCAAAGCCGGGACGTGACAAATTCTCAATAAGCCCCTATTTCCTTAGGTCAGGAGGCGGGACACCTTCCCGAAAACACGCCATGGTCGACTGGAGGCATCTTCAGGGCCTTAGCCCTTATTTGCCCACTTTGGTGGATATGGAATCGCATGTCGCCGCCATGGCCGAAGGCCGCGCGCCGGAATCCGTCTGGTTGCTGGAACACCCGCCGCTCTACACCGCCGGCACCTCGTCAAAACCCGCCGATCTGGTGCAGCCCGACCGTTTCCCCGTCTATGAAACCGGGCGCGGTGGGCAATACACCTATCACGGCCCCGGTCAGCGCGTGGTCTACACGATGATCGATGTGGGCAACCGTGGCCGCGATGTGCGCTGCTTTGTCCGCGCGCTTGAAAACTGGGTGATCGCCACACTGGCCGAATTTAACGTCGCGGGTGAGGTGCGCCCCGGTCGTGTCGGCGTCTGGGTCACACGCGCCGACCGCGCCCCGAACCCTGACGGCACCCCGCATGAGGCCAAGATCGCCGCCATCGGCGTGAAACTGCGCCGCTGGATCAGCTTTCATGGCATTTCGATCAATGTCGAACCCGACCTTGGCCATTTCGCCGGTATCGTCCCCTGCGGGATCCGTGATCATGGCGTCACCAGCCTTGTCGATCTGGGCCTTCCCGTCACCATGGCCGATCTCGACGCCGCGCTGATGGCCACCTTTCCGCGTTTCTTTCCGTTGCAGGGCGGGCTGCATCCCAACGGGTTGCACCCTGCGACCTGTGCCGCCTGATCAGATCATGGCCCAGATCCCCGCCCCCCTTATCGATACGGCGCTGGACGAACTGTCCCCCATCCTGCGCAGTAAAGGTTTCTGGGCAGGCCTGCTTGGCCTTGCCGTGGTGCTTGGTGTGGCTGGCCCCTTCGGCACCGCGGAAACCGTGCCGCTCCTGCGGCGCGTGGTCTATTGGTGCGTGATCGTTTTCACCACCGGCCCGTTGGGCTTTGTGCTGGGATTTGTGGGCTGCGACATCTTTCACGCGCTGCGCCTGCCGAAATGGCTGGCGGCCATTGTCTCTGGGCTTGTCGCGGGTCTGCCGATCAGCGCCGTCGTCTTCAGCGTGAACGCCCTGCTGCTTCAGCCCGGGGATCTGGCCATCAACGACCTGCCGCTGGTGCTCTCGATCATGGCGATCTCTGCCGTCATGTCGCTTGCCACCTATATCGCCTTCTTCGCAAAGCCGCCTGCCCCCATCCCGGTGATGCCCTTCAGCGCCCATCCGCGCCTGTTGGACCGCCTTCCCGCCGATCACCGCGCGCCCCTCATCGCGCTTACGGCCACGAACCACTATACCGAGGTGACGACCAGCGCAGGCACGATACGCCTTCTGCTGCGCCTGTCCGACGCCATCGCAGAGGCCGCACCCACCCCCGGCCTGCGAATCCATCGGTCCTATTGGGTGGCGACAGACCAGATCACCGCCGTGCGTCGCGAAGGCCCCCGCGCCATCGTCACGCTCACGGATGGCCGGGGGTACCCGGTCAGCCGCAGCCACCTTTCTGCGCTGGAACAGACCGGCCTTCTGCCGCCGATTTGACCAAAGCCTTGGCAAGACTAGACCGGCGATGACACCATGGCGCTGATCGTTCCACCCGAGATTGATATGGCTTTGGCGCAACTGCGCCCGATCCTGCGCAACCCGCGCTTCTGGATCAGCCTTGTCGCGCTCGGTCTGGTCATCGGAATTGCCGGTCCCTTCGGAACCATCACGGCGCTGCCGGTCCTGCCGCGTCTGGCCTATTGGGTGTTCATGGTGCTGCTGACAGGCGCCACAGGCCTGATCCTGTGCCGCTCTCTGTCCACCCTGCTCTCCCGCAGCGGCCTGCCACGCCTGCTGGTCGCTCTGCTCGCGGGCCTGATCGCAGGCGCGCCCATCACCCTGCTGGTCCACGGCCTGAACTCTCTGCTCCTGCGGCCGGGCGATGTGGCGGTCGGCCTTGGCACGCTGACCGCCTCGCTCTTTGCCATTAGCGCCTTCATCTCTGTCGCCGTCTCCCAAATCTTCTTCGCAAAGCCGCCGGCCGCCCCCGTATTGCCGCCCTATATGCCGCCCCCGCGCCTGCTGAACCGCTTGCCCAAGGCCCTGCGCGGGCCGCTGATCGCCCTTACCGCCACCGATCATTACACCGAGGTGACGACCACCCTCGGCAGCACGCGCCTTCTGATGCGCCTGTCGGACGCAATGGCCGAGGCCGCCCCCACCCCCGGCCTGCGCATCCACCGCTCGCATTGGGTCGCACTTGACCACATCCGCGACGCCCGCCGGGATGGGCCACGGGCAAGCGTCACCCTTACCAATGGGACCGAACTCCCCGTCAGCCGCAGCCATGTCGCCGCGCTGGAAGAGACCGGCCTCCTGCCGCCCCGGTGACAGGCCGCAGGGCCTGCCCTGCGACGTTTGTACTTGATCTGTATCAAACTCCCCCGTTGCCCCTGCCTGCCCTGCGGGTTATTACCGGATACAGCCACTTGGATTCCGTGCAAACGGGCCTGGCTCAAGGGAACCGTCCGACGGGTAAACCCGCGGAACACGCAAGAACGGGAGACGCCAATGGCCGACGCAGCCATTCATGGCCATGATCATGACGAGCGGGGGTTCTTCACCCGCTGGTTCATGTCCACAAACCACAAGGACATCGGGATCCTTTATCTGTTCACCGGCGGTCTCGTCGGCCTGATCTCGGTCATCTTCACCGTCTACATGCGGATGGAGCTGATGAACCCCGGTGTTCAGTACATGTG
>PNND01000462.1 GCA_013824045.1 Rhodobacter sp.
GCCAGCAGCGCGGTGATGAAACGGTCGATCTCGGCCTTCGTCTCGCTTTCCGTGGGCTCCACCATCAACGTCCCCGCCACCGGCCAGCTCATCGTGGGCGCGTGGAAACCGTTGTCGATCAACCGCTTGGCGATGTCATCCACCGTAACGCCGAATTCTGCAAAGGGCCGCGTGTCGAGGATGCATTCATGCGCCACCCGCCCCTTGTTGCCCATGAACAGGATCGGATAGGCCCCGGTCAACCGCGCTGCGATGTAGTTGGCATTCAGGATCGCCACCCGCGTCGCCTGCGTCAGCCCCTCGCCCCCCATCATCAGGCAATAGGCCCATGAAATCAGCAGGATCGACGCGCTGCCGTAAGGCGCAGCACTTACCGCCCCATCGCCACCCGTCTCCGAATGCCCCGGCAGGTAAGGCGCCAGATGCGCCTTCACGCCAATCGGGCCCATCCCCGGCCCGCCGCCGCCATGCGGAATGGCAAAGGTCTTGTGCAGGTTCAAATGGCTCACATCGCTGCCGATCTCGCCCGGCTTCACCAACCCGACCAGCGCGTTCATGTTGGCACCATCAAGATAAACCTGCCCGCCATGCTGATGCGTGATCGCGCAAATCTCCTTCACCGTTTCCTCGAACACGCCATGCGTCGACGGATAGGTGATCATGCAAGCCGCCAGATTATCCCCAGCCTCCGCAGCCTTTTGCCGGAAATCATCCAGATCCACATCGCCATTCGGGGCCGATTTCACCACCACCACCTGCATCCCCGCCATCTGCGCCGAAGCCGGATTGGTGCCATGCGCCGAGACCGGGATTAGACAGATGTTGCGATGCCCATCCCCCCGCGCACGGTGATAGGCCTGAATGGTCAGAAGCCCCGCATATTCCCCCTGCGCGCCGCTATTCGGTTGCATGGAAAAGGCATCATAGCCCGTCACCTCGCAAAGCTTCACCGTCAGGTCGTCAATCGCCTCCTTGTAGCCCAGCGCCTGATCCGCCGGGGCAAAGGGGTGCAGCGTGCCAAACTCCGGCCAAGTGATCGGCATCATCTCTGCCGCCGCGTTCAGCTTCATGGTGCAGGATCCCAGCGGGATCATCGCCCGGTCCAGCGCCAGATCGCGGTCCGACAGGCGGCGCATGTAGCGCATCATCTCGGATTCCGCACGGTTCATGTGGAACACCGGATGGGTCAGATAGTCCGACTTCCGCACCATATCCTCGGGGAAGCCAAGGTTCGCCCGGTGCGGCGGCACGCCATCAATGCCAAAGGCCCGCAGCACCCGGATCAGCACCTTCTCATCCGTCGTCTCGTCCAGCGAGATTCCCACCCGGTCATTACCGATCTTGCGGAAGTTCAGCCCCTCATGCCGCGCGGCGGCCAGAATGCCCGCCTGCCCCACGCCCACTTCCACCGTGATCGTGTCGAAAAACGCTTTGGGCGACACCTTCGCCCCCGCCGCCTTCAGCGCCCGCGCCAACCGATTGGTCAGGAAATGCACCCGTTCCGCAATCGCGCGCAGGCCCTTCGGCCCATGGAAAACGGCATAGAAAGACGCCATCACCGCCAGCAAAGCCTGCGCCGTGCAAACGTTCGACGTCGCCTTCTCGCGTCGGATATGCTGCTCGCGCGTCTGCAGCGACAGCCGATAGGCCTTGTTCCCCCGCGCATCGATGGACACCCCCACGATCCGCCCCGGCATCGCGCGCTTCATCTCATCCTTGCAGGACATGAAGGCCGCATGCGGTCCGCCATAGCCCAGCGGCACGCCAAACCGCTGGCTCGACCCGATGGCGATATCCGCCCCCATCGCGCCCGGTTCCTTCAACAGCGTCAGCGCCAGCAGATCGGTCGCCACAATCGCCACCGCCTTCGCCCCATGCAGCGCTGCTATTTCCTTCGTGAAATCCACCACATGCCCATAGGTTCCGGGATACTGGAAAATCGCCCCGAACAGCCGTTCCGGCTCCATCTTCGCCGGATCACCGACGATCACCTCGATCCCTAAGGGCGCGGCCCGAGTCTGTATCACGCCAATGGTCTGCGGGTGGCAGCCATGGTCGACAAAGAACCCCCGTGCCTTGGTCTTGGCCACCCGCTCGGCCATCGCCATCGCCTCGGCCGCCGCCGTCGCCTCGTCCAGCAGGCTGGCATTGGCCACCGGCAACCCGGTCAGATCGGAAATCATGGTCTGATAGTTGAGCAGCGCCTCAAGGCGGCCTTGCGCGATCTCGGGCTGATAGGGGGTATAGGCCGTGTACCACGCCGGATTTTCCAGAATGTTCCGCTGGATCGCGGGCGGCGTCACCGTGCCGTAATAGCCCTGCCCGATCAGGCTGGTCATCACCTTGTTCTTCGCCCCCACCGCGCGCATTCGCGCCAGCAGTTCATGTTCCGACAAAGGCGCCCAGCCCAGCGGCACCGTCTGCCGGATCGACTTCGGCACCGTCTCGTCAATCAGCGCCTCCAGCGTCTTGACGCCCACCACCTTCAACATCTCGTCCATCTCGGCGGGCGAGGGGCCGATATGGCGGCGATTGGCGAAATCATAGGGGTTGTAGTCGACAGGGGTAAAGCTCATGGCGCAGGCCTCATCGGGTTTCCCATGGCGGGCGCGCGTTCCGCGCCCGCCAAATTCCTTGGAAGGAATTTGCAAAAGTTTTCAAAAACTTTTGTATTTCAACAGCTTGAACCGGGATCACCCGATCATGTCGTTGTATTCATCCTCGTCCATGAACTGATCCAGCACGTCCAGATCATCGACCTTCATCTTGAAGAACCACGCCGCCCCGGTCGGGTCTTCATTCACCAAACCCGGATTGTCGATCAGCTTGGTGTTCACCGCCACGATCTCACCCTCGATGGGGGCCAGGATGTCGGACGCCGCCTTGACGCTTTCGATCACCACAACCTCATCGCCGGAGGCGACCATAGTCTCAACCGCGGGCAATTCCACGAACACCACATCCCCCAACTGGGTGGCGGCATGTTCGGTGATGCCCACGACCACCAGATCACCCTCGATCCGCAGCCATTCATGTTCTTCGGTATACTTCATCGCATCCTCAACGCTTGTAAGTGGTGGGGTGGAAAGGCATCGGCACCACGGTCACGGGCAGGCGCTTACCGCGCACCTCGCCCATCACCGCCGTGCCGCTATGAGCATAAGACGCAGGGACATAGCCCATGGCAACAGGCGCCTCGACCGAAGGCCCGAACCCGCCCGAGGTGACGCGGCCCAGCGGCGTGCCATCCACCGCGAACACCTCCACCTCCTCGCGCATCGGCGCCCGGCCCTCAGGCCGCAGGCCCACACGAAGCCGCTCGGGTCCCTCGGCCAATTCGTGCAGGATGCGCTCGGCCCCCGGAAAGCCCCCGGCCCGGTCCCCGCCCGTCCGCCGCACCTTCTGGATCGCCCAAGTCAGCCCGGCCTCTACCGGGCTGGTGCCATCATCAATGTCATGGCCATAAAGGCACAGCCCCGCCTCCAGCCGCAGGCTGTCGCGCGCGCCCAGCCCGATGGGCATCACCCCCGGCCGCACCAGCAACGCTTGGGCAAAATCCAGCGCCCGCCCCTCGGGGATCGACAGTTCAAACCCGTCCTCGCCCGTATAGCCCGACCGCGACAGCCAGACCTCGGCCCCGTCCCAATCCATCACCGCCACATCCATGAACCGCATCGCCGCCACGCCCGGCAACAGCGCGGCCAAGGCCGCCTCCGCCCCCGGCCCCTGCAGCGCCAAGAGCGCGCGATCCTGAATGAACTCCACCTCCGCCACCGCGCCCAAATGCGCGCGCATATGCGCCACATCGGCCGCCTTGCAGGCAGCATTGACCACAACGAACAGGTGATCGCCCCGATTGGCGAACATCAGGTCATCCTCAATGCCACCCGTCTCATTTGTGAACAGCCCGTAGCGCTGCCGCCCCTGCGCCAACCCCAGCACATCCACCGGCATCAGCGCCTCGAACCCCGCGCAAAGCGCCTCCAACCCGCGCTTGGGCCGCAGGATCACCTGCCCCATATGGCTCACGTCAAACAGCCCCGCCGCTGCCCGCGTGTGCAGATGTTCCTTCATCACCCCGGCCGGATATTGCACCGGCATCTCATAGCCGGCAAAGGGCACCATCTTGCCCCCCAGCCCCAGATGCAGATCATGCAGCCCCAGCCGCTTCAGCCCCGTCGTCGCGTCAAGGTCGGACAAACCGCCCCTCCCCAGTCTTCCGGGCGCCGGTTGCGAAAACCAATCGGCACCGTCCGGACAGGCCAATCCCTGTCCCACGATGCCCCCTCTGTCCCTGTCCTTTCGGACGCCTGAGATCGTTATCCCTTCGGCGGGCGCATCCGCGCCACTCTCCAGAGTACTCCACCAGCAACGGTCCGTTGCGCCTGAGAGTTTACCGGGGCGGTTGCTCCTTCGGCACCGGCTCCCACAGGGTTGCCCCTGTGCGCCGGATTCTCCCGATGCTGGTCCTCTTGCGTAACCCGGCCTCCGCGATCCGGCAAGGGGGAAATCATATGCGACGGTATACACCCCATCCGCGACACGCGCCGCGCCTCACGCCGCGCGGGTTTGCGTCACCCGGTCCACCACCCGCAAGGCCAGCCACACCGCCAGCACCCCGAACAGGATGCCCCCCACCGCCTGGCCCACCAGCACGCCGGGCGCGCCCCACCACAGCCCAAAGGCCCAGGCAAAGGGCACCGTCCCGATCGTATGCCGCCCCCAGTTCACCATCGTCGATTGCATCGCCGCGCCCAGATTGTTGCACACCGCATTGGCGACAAAGATCATCCCGTTGAAAAAGAACAGCAAACTCAACGGCCCGCAGAACAGATAGATCAGATCCCGCGTCAACCCTTGCGCCTGGAAGGCATCCGCAATCGCCCCCCGCGCCGCAAACAGCACCGCAGACATCACCACGATCACGATCCCCGAAAACAGGATCGACTCGCGCAGGGTCCGCCGCACCCGGTCCATCTTCCCCGCCCCGAGATTCTGCCCGATGATCGGCCCCACCGCGCTCGACAGCGCAAAGATGATCCCGAAGGCCACCGGCGTCAGCCGCCCGGCAATCGCCATCCCGGCCACCGCCGCCTCGCCGTAACCCGCCACCATCCGCGTCACCACGGCCTGCCCCACGGGTGTGGCCAGCTGCGTCAGGATCGCCGGGCCGGAAATGGCGAAAAGGGGCGCCGCCGCCGCCACCACGCTCGCCCCCGAAGGCCGCCCGAACCCGCCGTAATGCCGCCAGATCGGCCACAGCGCCATGCCCGCAATCGCCGCCCGCGACCCCCATCCCGCCAGCGCCGCCCCAGTCAGCCCAAGATCCGCCCACAGGATCAGCACCGGGTCCAGCGCCGCCAGCACCACCGCGCCCCAGACCGTCACCATCATCGACCGCCGCGCATCGCCATGCGCCCTGAGCACCCCGGCCCCGATCATGCCCACCATCAGCAAAGGCTGCGACGGGATGATGATCCGCAGGTAATGCAGCGTCTCCTCCGCCGTGGCCCCCTCGGCCCCCAGCAGCCCCACGATGGGCGGCAAAGCCAGCCAGACCAGCGCCGCAAAGGCCGCCCCGAACCCGGCCCCCAGCAACAGCCCTTCGGTCGTGCGCTGCCGCGCAAGCGCCAGATCGCGCGCGCCCACCGCCCGCGACACCAGCGCCGACACCCCAACGGAAAGCCCGATGCCGAAGGCGGTGGTGAAGAACAGCACCGCCCCGGCATAGCCGATGGCCGCCGTCTTCACCGGGTCCTGCAGCCATGAGATGTAGAGAAGATTGATCAGATCAACGACAAAGATCGCCATCAACCCCACGGAGGACGTCAAGGACATCACCGCGATATGCCGGAACAGGTTGCCGGTGACGAACTTGCCCTGAACCGGGGCCTTGGCCACCGGTGTCACGCTCGTCTCTTCAAAAGACTCCATGCCGTTTCACCTTGGCCCGAATACCCAATCAACGCCCGCCACAGGCGCAACGGCCCCGGCAAAGCGCCAGAATTTTCGCAGAAAATTCGTGGCCTCAGCCCGCCCGAACCACCTTCAACAGCGGCATAACATCCGCCATCTCCGGCCCGTTCGCCCGCCCGGTCAGCGCCTTGCGCAACGGCATGTAAAGCCCTTTGCCCTTGCGCCCAGTCGCGGCCTTCACGGCTTCGGTCCATTCGCCCCATGTCGCCTGCGTCCAGGGGCGCGGCGGCAGCATCGCCACCGCCTGCTTGATGAACTCCGCATCCTCCGGCTCGACCATCGGCTCGGCCCCGTCCCGAAACAGCACCGACCATTCCGCCAGATCATCCAGCACGGTGATATTGCCCTTGGCCACCGCCCAGAACGCCTCGGCCTCCTCTGCCGGCACGCCCAGCGAGGCGATCTTCTCGGCCACCGCGTCAAAAGGCAGGCTCTGCACATAGGCCCGCGTCAGCGGGAACAGGTCCTCAGCATCGAACTTCGTCGGCGCCGACCCGAACGATCCCACATCGAACCCGTCGATCAGGTCCTGCATGGATGTGGCCAACTCCACCGGCTTCGATGACCCCAGCCGCGCCATCAGCGACATCAGCGCAAGCGGAGCCACCCCCCGCGCCCGCAGATCGCGTAAGGACAGAACGCCCAAACGCTTGGACAATTCCTCACCCTGCGGCCCGGTCAGCAGGCTGTGATGGGCGAAGGTCGGCGGCGTACCGCCCAGAGCCTTCATGATCTGGATCTGCGTCGCGGTATTCGTCACATGATCCGCGCCCCGCACGATATGGGTCACCCCCATATCCACATCATCCACCGATGAGGCGAAGGTATAAAGCACCTGCCCATCCGCCTTGATCAGCACCGGGTCCGACACCGACGCCGCATCAATGGAAATGTCGCCGATGATCCCGTCGCGCCATTCGATCCGCTCCTGATCCAGCCGGAACCGCCAATAGCCCTGTCGCCCCTCGGCGCGGTAGGCGGCCTTCTGGTCCTCGGTCAGGTGCAGCGACGCCCGGTCATAGACCGGCGGCTTGCCCATGTTCAGCAATTTCTTCCGCTTCAGGTCCAGTTCGACCGGCGTCTCGAAACATTCATAGAACCGCCCCGCCGCCTTCAGCGCCTCGGCCGCTTCGGCATAGCGCGCCATCCGCTTGGATTGCTGCTCAATCCGGTCATAGCGGATGCCCAGCCACTCCAGATCGGCCAGCAACCCGTCGATATACTCCTGTTTTGACCGTTCCTGATCGGTATCATCCAGCCGCAGGATGAACGTGCCGCCCGCCTTGCGGGTGATCAGATAGTTCATCAACGCAGTGCGCAGGTTGCCCACATGGATGTATCCGGTGGGCGACGGCGCGAAACGGGTGGTGACGGTGGTCATTTGACAGGCTCCGATGGACCCTGCCCCTCTTTCACAGGCGGCCCCTTTTGTCCATATCTGCACCTGACCCCCGGCAGGAAAGGCCGCCCCCATGACCACCGCCAACACCCCCGCCGAAGATGAAGCCCCCGCCACCCAGCCCCCCGGCTGGGACGCCTTCACCGCCCCCGATCTGGCGCTGTTCGAACAGCTTGCCCATGGCGCGGTGATCTCCCTGCCCCAACCTTGGCGCGACATCGCCACCAAAGTCGCCCTGCGCATCGTCGATTTCCCGCCCGATGACATGCTCGAGGCGATGGACATGACCGATCCCTATGAACTGACCGGCCTCTACGAAGGCACGCCGCTCACAGAGAAATCGGTGATGGATCAGCCCGACCATCCCGATATCGTCTGGCTCTTCCGCCGCCCGATCCTCGAGGAATGGATAGACCGCGGCGATGTGGGCCTTGGCGATCTGATCACCCATGTGGTGATCCACGAATTCGCCCATCACTTCGGCTGGTCGGATGACGATATTGCTGCCATCGATCCGTGGTGGGAATGACCGCTCCCGAAACGCCATTCTCAAAATGAGTGCAGGGCGGATGTGCACCAGCGCACATCGCCTGACTTAACCGTGACTGGCCTGACAGGCCCGCCCCCCTATCCTTTTGAATAGTCTAACCCAGGAGGATGCCATGACGACCCTGTCCCGCCGCCACGCGCTGCTCGCCGGTGCCACCCTTCCCTTCGCCGCCCCCGCCCTGCTCTCGGCCCGCCCGGCCTTGGCCGCCGCACCGCTGCAAGGCGCGGCCACAGCCCAGTTCAACCGCGCAAAACTTGGCGCTTTCGAGGTAACGACAATCCTCGCCGGCAGCCGCGCGGGCGACAAGCCGCAGGAAACCTTCGGCATGAATGTCAGCCCCGAGGAATTCGCCGCCGCCTCCGCCGCGAATTTCATTCCCGCCGACAAGAGCGTCAGCTTCTTCACCCCCGTCGTGGTGAACACCAGCGCGGAACTGGTGCTGTTCGACACCGGCCTTGCGGCCGATGCCACCACCGCCGCACTGGCCAGCGCCGGGATCACCCCCGATCAGATTGATATCGTGGTGCTGACCCACATGCATGGCGACCATATCGGCGGCCTGTCCAATGACGCGGGCGCAGTCACCTACGCCAATGCCCGCTATGTGACGGGTGCCACCGAACACAACAACTGGTCCACAGCCGCAAACGAAGGCTTCGACGCCAAGGTCAAACCGCTGAACGATAAGTTCACCTTCCTCGATGATGGCGGGGCCGTGGTCTCGGGCATCACCGCCATGGCCGCTCCGGGCCACACGCCGGGCCATTTTACCTATATGCTGGAGAGTAACGGCGCACGGATGGCGATCCTTGCCGACACGACCAACCATTACGTCTGGTCGCTGGCCTATCCCGATTGGGAAGTGCGCTTCGATCAGGACAAGGCACAGGCCGCCGCCACGCGCCGCACCATCCTCGGCATGCTCGCCACAGACAAGATCCCCTTCGCGGGCTATCACATGCCCTTCCCCGGCGTGGGCTTTGTCGAGACGAACGGCGACGGCTTCCGCTACGTCCCGGCCAGCTATCAGCTGCTGCTCTGATCCAACGGGGGAGGGGGCAACGGCCCCCTCCCCCGCACCCCCTCCTCTTTCCCCAGTCGAAGAGCGGTTGCCCGACCCCGGGCGTTAGCGCTATCGTCGCGTCGGCGCCTCGTTTGGAGGCACCGACCCGCATCGATCAGGGGAAAAGCAGCAGATGTCTGAAAACACACCCGTTTTGCAGCAAACCCCGATCCTGACGCTGACGCTGAACCCGGCGCTGGATATGGCAACATCGGTGCCGCAGATGGTGGCTGATGAGAAACTGCGCTGCTCGGAACCCCAGCTTGATCCCGGCGGCGGCGGCCTGAATGTCAGCCGCGCGATCCATGCGCTGGGGGGGGAATCCCTCGCCCTCGTGGCGCTTGGCGGCCTCACCGGCGATAGGCTGGCCGTGCTGATCCGGCGCGAAGGCGTGATGTTTCTGGGCATCACCGGCCCCGGCGAAACCCGCCAGAGCCTGACGGTGAACGAGGCCGCCACCGGCCGCCAATACCGCTTCATGCTGCCCGGTCCGGTCTGGACAGAGGCCGATCAGGACCGCGTCTTCATGCTCTTGCGCGCGGCAGGCAAACCGGGCGGTTTCGCCGTGATCTCGGGCAGCCAACCGCCCGGCGTGCCTATGGATTTCCCCGCCCGCCTTGCCGCCTCCATGGCCGGAATGCGCGTGGTGCTGGATACTTCAGGTGCCGCCCTCACACAGGCCGTGACCCATCCCATTCCCGGGCTCGATCTCTTGCGCATGGATGGCGAAGAGGCCGAGTCGCTGGCGGGCCACAAGCTCGACACCCGAACCGACACCGCCGATTTCGCCCAATCCCTTGTCGCGCGGGGCGTGGCGCGGAAGGTCGTCGTGGCGCGCGGGGCGGATGGGTCGGTGCTGGCCGATGCCACCCGCCGCATCTTTGCCAAGGCCCCGAAGGTCACGGTGAACTCCAAGGTCGGCGCAGGCGACAGCTTCGTCGGTGGCTATATCCTCGCCCTTGCCCGCGGCCAGTCCGAGGCCGAGGCGCTGGCCCAAGGCGTGGCCGCCGCCGCCGCCGCCGTCATGTCCGCCGCCACAGACCTCTGCCGCGCCGAGGACGTGGCCCGCCTCCTGCCCGAGGCAGTGGTCAGCACCGTCTGACCGCCCCGCCACCTCGACGGCGTTCATAATTGTTGCCGAAAGGGCAATCCGTCGTCCATCCTTCGCATAAAATCGCCAGACTGCACCCGCACCCACCCGAGAGGGACGTTCCGATGCGCCTGCTTCTGCCCTTGCTCCTGCTCGCCCCCCTTGCTGCTACCGCGCAAGAGGAAACGCGCCTCAAGGTCCTCAGCTTCAACATCTGGTATGGCGGCGACCAAGTCAGCTTCGCCAAGGTGATCGAGGCGATCCGCCTCTCGGACGCCGATATCGTGGGCTTGCAGGAACCCGACGGCCGCACCGCCGAAATCGCCGCCGCTGCAGGCTATCCGTATGTCGATACCCGCCGCCACATCC
>PNND01000068.1 GCA_013824045.1 Rhodobacter sp.
GGGCGTGCAGGTGCCAAGCTGGGACGCCCGGCTGCTCGATCTGGACAAGGCCGCCGCATCCAAGGACTATTGCGACACGTTCAAGGGTGAGGCCGCCGAGGCAGGCATCACTGTGACGGAGCTCTCCACCCACCTGCAGGGCCAGCTGGTTGCCGTGCATCCGGCCTATGACAGCGCCTTCGACGGCTTTGCCGCCCCCGCTGTGCGCGGCAACCCGCAGGCGCGGGCCGAATGGGCGGTGGATCAGGTCAAGAAGGCTCTGACCGCCAGCCGCAATCTCGGCCTGTCGGCCCATGCCACCTTTTCCGGCGCGCTGGCCTGGCCCTACGTCTATCCTTGGCCGCAGCGCCCGGCTGGGCTGATCGAAGAAGCCTTTGACGAGTTGGCCCGCCGCTGGCTGCCCATCCTGAACCATGCCGATGAGGTGGGGGTGGATGTCTGCTACGAGATCCATCCGGGTGAGGACCTGCATGACGGCATCAGTTACGAGATGTTCCTCGACCGGGTGAAGGGCCATGCGCGGGCCTGCATGCTATACGACCCCTCGCATTACGTGCTGCAGCATCTGAATTATCTGGATCACATCGACATCTACCACGACCGCATCCGCATGTTCCACGTCAAGGATGCGGAACTGAACCCGACCGGGCGGCAGGGCGTCTATGGCGGGTTCCAGTCCTGGGTCAACCGCGTAGGCCGCTTCCGCAGCCCCGGCGATGGGCAGGTGGATTTCGTGGGGATCTTCTCGAAGCTGACGCAGTACGGGTTCGACGGCTGGGCCGTGGTGGAATGGGAATGCTGCCTGAAACACCCCGAGGACGGCGCGCGGGAAGGGGCGGACTTTGTCCGAAACCACATCATCCGCGTCACAGAAAAAGCCTTTGACGATTTCGCTGACGCGGGCACCGACCGCGCGGCGAACCGTCGGATGCTGGGACTGGACTGAGAGTGCAGGACCGGGGGTTTCACACCCCCGGACCCCCGTGGGATATTTCCACAGAGAAGATGAGAGGGAGGGCTAAGAATGGCCATCACAGGGGCACATGTGGCGCGGGCGCCGCGCATTCGGCTGGGCATGGTGGGGGGCGGGCGAGACGCTTTTATAGGTGCGGTCCACCGCATCGCCGCACGTTTGGATGATCAGTATGAACTGGTGGCGGGCTGCTTTTCTGCAAATCCCGAGAAAAGCGCCGCATCGGGGGCCGATCTGGGGGTGGACCCCAAGCGCACCTATGCCAGTTTCGCCGACATGGCCGCACGCGAGGCCCGCCGCAAGGACGGGATCGAGGCGGTGGCCATCGTCACGCCCAATCACATGCACGCCCCCGTTGCGATGCAGTTCCTGCGCCGCGGTATCCATGTGATCTGCGACAAGCCACTGACCGCCACCCTGCCCGAGGCCAAACGTTTGGCCAAGGCGGCCGAGGCATCAGGCGTGGTCTTTGCGCTGACGCATAATTACACCGGCTATCCGATGATCCGGCAGGCGGCGGCGATGGTGCGCAATGGCGATCTGGGCGAAATCCGGGTGGTTCAGGTCGAATACGCGCAGGACTGGCTGGCCGAACCCATCGAACAGACCGGCCAGAAGCAGGCCGACTGGCGCACCGATCCGGCCCGTACCGGCGCGGGTGGTTCAACGGGGGATATCGGCACCCATGCCTTCAACCTTGCAGGCTTCGTGACGGGCTTGGAGTTGGACAGCCTTGCCGCCGATCTGCAAAGCTTCGTGCCCGGGCGGCGGGTGGATGACAACGGCCATGTCATGCTGCGCTACAAAGGTGGCGCGCGGGGGATGCTGTGGTGTTCGCAAGTAGCATCGGGCTGCGAAAACGGGTTGCGGCTGCGCGTCTATGGCACCAAGGCCGGGATCGAATGGGCGCAGGAAGACCCGAACTACCTCTGGGTCGGGCCGCTGGGCCAGCCGAAACATCGCCTTACGCGGGGCGGGGCCGGATCGGGGCCAGAGGCGGGCCGCGTGACGCGTGTGCCGCCCGGGCATCCCGAAGGCTATCTGGAAGGCTTTGCCAATATCTATGCCGAGGCCGCCCGCGCCATCATCGCGCGGCGTGACGGCAGCGCGCTTGATCTCGCAGTCACCTTCCCCGGATTGAAGGAAGGTCTGGAGGGCGTGGCCTTTGTCGATGCTTGCGTACGCTCCTCGAAACGCAACGGGGCATGGGTGTCGCTGGCCCTGTAATCCGGTCGGGCGGGATCAGCCCCCCGCCCGCAAACGCCCGCGTTCGCGCTGCAGCCAGAGCGCCGTCAGGATCAGAGGGGAGTTGGCAATCTCGCCGCTGGCCACCAGTTCCATCATCCGCTCGAAGCCGATCAGATGGCCCCGGATATCCTCGGCCTCTTCCGCCTGACCGAAGACGCCGGCGATGCCATCGGGCAGATCGGCAAGCCCGACATAGGAATAGAGATATTCCGTCATGATCCCCGGGCTGGGATAGTACTGTGCAACGGGCAGCAGCGCGCCCAGCGTCAGCCCAGCCTCTTCCACAGCCTCACGCCGTCCGGCCTGTTCCGGTGTTTCGCCCGCATCGATTCGGCCTGCGATTGCCTCAAGCTGCCAGGCCGCCGCATCGCCGCGCGCCATCGGCCCAGCGCGGAACTGTTCGATCAGCAACACGCGGTCGCGGACCGGATCATAGGGCAGCACCGTCACCGCATCGCAGGAAACGAAGACAGCCCGCTCCACCGCTGTGTTCATCGCCCCGTCGAACTGACGCCACGCAACCTGCCATTCCTCGACCGCGAAGAACTTGGCATAGGGGAGCCTGCGGGCGGCGACCTGCACATCATCAGGGCCTGCCATAAGACGGAGTGTCGCAACGGGCGGCTGCGCTGCCCGCACGGCGCTGGCGCCCCGAACCAGCATCGCCCCATAGCGCGATGCTACAGTCGCCGCAGGCACCTGCCCCATCAGCGCCATGAAATCACCCGCCGTCGCCAGCGCAGCATCGCCAAAGCGGGCAACCCAATCGGACAGGGACCAATCCGCGCCGGCCCCAGAAACGGCCCCAGCATCGGCAGCGTCGGAAAAATAGACCCGCGCGCTGACATCTCGGCCCGCTGCATGGACCTGAACCTCGTGCGTGCTGTAGCGAAAGCCGCCTTCGTAGAAATCCAGCCGCGCGACATCCGCCGTCGTCAGCCCGTCCACCAGCAGGCCATCGGCCATTGCCCCGGCCTTTGCACGGATCGTCGGATAGGGGCCGTCCTTGGCCCAACTGACGGCATGATCCGCCAGAATGGCAGGCAGTCCCAGCACCTCACGCCCCAGCACCCGATGCAGCAGGGGTTCATGGCAGAGTGTGCCGTAAAAGAAGAAGCGGGTCATGGGTGCGATGATCCTGCCTCAGCGCCAGCGTCGACCGGCCGCTTCAGTCACCATGCCGGCAATGGCCCCGCCAAAAAACAACGCCACGATGACCGGGGCCGCAAGCAGCAGCGTGCCGAAGTCGATGAACTGGTTTACGACGTCAAGCACCGCGTCCATCGGGCCACGATAGCGACCACGCATTGCGATCGTCAGCATCGTCGCGATCGAAAACGTCCCCAGTGCAACGAACATCGCAGTGATCGCCGTGCGGATGCCGGTCGAGGCGGCTTCGTGATATTTCGCGCGCTTTGCTGCGCCCGAGACGAACCACCCGGCCAAGGCCCCTGCCACGATAGACACGGGGTAAAGATAGCCCACCCGTTGACCTTCGGGCATCACACCTTCGATCGTGATGCAGACCACCCAGGCCAGAAAGGCAAAGCTCAGCGCGGCAACCAGCTTTGCGG
Organism: Rhodobacter sp.; assembly: GCA_013824045.1. GTDB lineage: Bacteria > Pseudomonadota > Alphaproteobacteria > Rhodobacterales > Rhodobacteraceae > Paragemmobacter. The sequence goes on from PNND01000068.1 coordinate 3,796, forward strand.
CAGTGGGCATAGGTGTGGCCTCAACTTGGACGGGTGACGGTAATCTGTGTTACGTCGCAGTTTCCGCCCTGAAAAGCCCCCGCGCAAGAGGTGAGATAGAAGTTCCACATCCTGTGGAACCTTTCGTCAAATCCGACACGGGCCACGTCGTCCCAGCGCGCGTTGAACGTCTCATGCCAGCGCCGCAGAGTCTGGCTGTAGCTGTCGCCGAATTCGATGGAGCCTTTCACCTTCAACCCGGCCTTTTCCACCTCGGCGCGCAGCACCGAGGGCGAGGGCAACATGCCACCGGGGAAGATGTATTTCTGGATGAAATCCACCCCGCGGCGATACACCTCCCAGCGCTTGTCGGCGATCGTGATGATCTGCAGGGTCGCATGGCGGCCGGGCTTCAGCCGCTCGCGCAGGGTTTCGAAATAGACCGGCCAGTATTTCTCGCCCACCGCTTCGAACATCTCGATGGACGCGATGCCGTCATAGACGCCCCGCTCATCGCGGTAATCCTGCAGCTTGATTTCCACCCGGTCGGACAGGCCCGCTTTGGCCATGCGCGACACGGCATAGTCGTACTGTGCCTGCGAAATCGTCAGCGCCGTCACGCGCAATCCGCGTTCCTTGGCGGCATATTCGGCAAATCCACCCCAGCCGCAGCCGATTTCCAGCACGTGGTCGCCGGGCGCGGCCCCCATCTGATCGACCATGGACTTGTATTTCTCGGTCTGCGCCGATTCGAGGCTTTCCTGCCCGGTGCGGAAGATGGCCGAGGAATAGGTCATCGTGTCATCAAGCCAGAGCCGATAGAATTCATTGCCCAGATCGTAGTGATGGCTGATGTTCTTTCGAGCCTGCCGCTTGCTGTTGCCCTGCAGCCAGAAGCGCATCCGCTCATAGAACCGCAGCATCCCCATGCCGGGGAAGCCGTCATTGATCGGGTCATTCTCGGGCAGCTGAACCAGATCCATCAGCGCCTGCAGGTCGGGCGAGGACCACCAGCCTTCCAGATAGGCATCGCAAAAGCCAAGATCGCCCTCGCGCACGAGGCGGGTGAAGACGTCCGGATTATGGACGTCCACCTCGCCCACGGGACCGGGCTTCGTGCCCTCGATCCGAAAGCGCCGCCCGTCGGGCATGACGAAGTCAAGCCGCCCACGGCCCATTCCCTTCAGCACGCCAAAGGCCGAGGCAAAGTATCGTGGCAGGCCAGACTGGCCCTTTATGCTGGTCAGAACGTCCATAGACTCCCCACGTTTCTTCTTTTTTGGTTCAACAGTCACAGATACGCGCTGCGCACTCAAGGGTTTCATATAGCTGAAAACTGTCTTTGCGTGGCAGTTGGCCTGCCTGACCTTGCGTCATGCGGCACTCTCACCCCGCGCGGCATAGGCGGCAAGCGCCCGTGCCCGGCCTTCGGCCAGATCGACAATCGGCGTGGGGTAGGGGCGCGACGGGTCCAGCCCCCAGAATCGCGGAGCGGCGTCAAAGAAGGCCAACGCCTCTGCCCCCGGCGCGCGCTGCCCTTCGGCGATGAAGCGGCGGCGATAGGCACCTTTGGGATCGAACTTTTCCACCTGCGTCGCCGGGTTGAAGATGCGGAAATAGGGCGCCGCATCCGGCCCCGACCCCGCCGCCCACTGCCAGCCCATCGCATTCGCCGCCGGGTCCCAGTCGACAAGGCAATCGGCGAACCAGTCCAGCCCAAGCTTCCAATGCGTCATCAGATGCTTGGTCAGGTACGAGGCGACGATCATCCGCCCGCGATTGTGCATGGTGCCGGTCACATACATCTCGCGCATCGCGGCATCGACAAAAGGCTCGCCCGTCATGCCGCGCCGCCAAGCATCCACCGCGGCGCTTTCGCCCTGCCACGGAAAATGGTCCCATTCTGGCTTCCAGTTGGCATGAGTGATCTGCGGGGTGTGGTGCATTAGGTGATAGGAAAACTCTCGCCAGACCAGTTCCTTGAGAAAGGTCTCAGCGCCCGCGCTGCCACGCTCAAAGGCGACCATCGCCGCATGCCAGACACGGCGAATCCCGATCTCACCATAGGTCAGGTTCTCCGACAGGTTGGATGTTCCCGCCTCGCCCGGCAGATCGCGGGCGATGGCATAGCGATCCACCCGGTCGGTCAGAAATCGCGCCAGCCGCGCTTCCGCGGCAGCCTCGCCCACATGGACATGGGCCGCGACCACCGCCGCACCGCGCTGCATGGCCGCGCCTAGGTGCCAGTCTTCCAATCGGTCAGACGAGGGCCAGAGATCCGGCACTGGCAGGCGCGCTGGCGCCGCCACCGGGATGGCCACATCGCGCCCACGCACTGCGCGCCAGTAGGGGGTGTAAACGCGGTAGAACCCGCCCTGCCCCGTTTCCACCGTCCAAGGCTCATGCATCAGATGGCCCGCATGGCTGTCGGCCCGCAGCCCCCGCGCTTTGAGTGCGGCCTTCACCGCGCTGTCGCGCGCCTTGGACGCCGGATCGTATAGCCGCGACCACAGAACGCCTGCCGCCCCGGTTTCCGCGATCAGCGATTCCAGCACCGCAAGGGCCGCACCGCGACGCAGGGTGAGCCTTGCGCCCACGCCTTCCAGCCGTTCGGCAAAAGCCGCAAGTCCAAGCCCCAGCCGCCACTTCGCCGCCGCGCCGAGCGCCTCTGTCTCCGGGTCCAGAATGAACAGCGGAATGACAGGATGCCCGCTTGCCAGCGCGGCTTGCAGCATCGGCAGGTCGTCCAGCCGCAGGTCGCGGCGAAACCAAAGGATAAGGGGGGGAAGGGTCATGCGCGCCTGTGTATTCTTTGCAGTGATACGCGCTGCCCTTCCCGCCGGATCACAGCAGATCGTCCAGCGCCGCGATCAGGCGCGCCACATCCTCGGCCGAGGTGTAATGCACCGCGCTCATCCGCAACACACCCTTTTCCAGATCGACGCCCATCGCCGTGAGCGGGCGCACGGCGTAGAAATCCCCCGCCCAGCAGGCGATCCCGCGCTTGCCCAGTTCTTCGGACAGCGGTTCCGCCGCGCGGCCCAGATCGACAGCCACAGTGGGCGCGCGCCGCGCGGCATCGCGCGGGCCGATCAGCCGCAGGTCATTGCGCCCGGCCAGATAGTCCAACAGCGGCGCGATCACCGCCACTTCCTGCGCGCGCATCAGATCATGCACGCCGCGACTGCGCGCCGCCGCATCGCCGGTGACGCCATGATGCGCGGCCAAGGCATCCACAAAATCCGCCATCCCGGCGCAGGCCGCGATCTGCGCATGATCCGGCCCGGCAGGCGTAAACCGCTTGTAAAGCGTGTCGTTGTTGAAGAAATGCGCCTGCCCCGGAAGTTCAAATCCAAAGGCCTCGCGGATGACCATGATTCCCTGATGCGGGCCATAGGTCTTGTAGGCGGAAAACAGATAGACATCGCAGCCCAGCGCCGGAATGTCCGGAAAGCCGTGCGGGGCATAGCTCACGCCATCCACCACCGTGCGCGCGCCCGCCGCGCGGGCGATGTCACAAATGGCCGCCACATCGTTGATCTCCGCCACCACGTTGGAACAATGCGGAAAGCAGACGAGCCGGACCTTGCCATCCGCCAGAAGTGGCGTCAGCCCGGCAAGCGAAAGTGACCCTGTCGCCGGGTCGACCCGCCATTCGCGGACCTCGATCCCTTCATCGGCCAGACGCCGCCAGACGCCGGAATTGGCCTCGTGGTCCTGATCGGTGACGACAATGGCCAGTCCCTTGCCCGACAGCCATTTCCGCACCGCCTGTGCCAGCACATAGGTGTTGGCGCTGGTCGACGGGCCAAAAGACACCTCTTCCCGCGCCACACCCATCATGGCGGCAAGGCGCGTGCGCGCTTCGTCCATCTCTTCCCCGCCCGCCTGCGCGCCGGGATAGGGGGCATAGGGCTGCACCTTGCGGTCGGTATAGAAGCGATGCAGCCGGTCCACCACCTGACGGCAGGGATAGCTGCCGCCTGCGTTTTCAAAAAACGCATGGGTGGACAGCACCGGCGAGGCAAAGGCCGGGAATTGCGAACGGACGAAATCAAGGTCAAGCGCGGTCATGGCTCTGGGGTCTTTCTCAACAGCGTTTCCGGTCGGACCCGGCCAGCCCCGCACGGGCGGGGCTTGTCCCGATCCGTGGCAGGTCTTCCAGCCGGACCGACGGGATTACTCCCCGCCGGCAGAGATGCCGCGCGGACGCGGCCCCTCACCGCCTTTGTTAACCCTAGGTTTCGCCGCCGTCAAACCACCGGACCGGCGGCTCAGCGGCGCACATCCACCACCACCCTCCCTTGCACCCCCCCGGCCAGAATGGCGCGGCCCAGATCCGGCAGATCAGCGAGCGCGCAGTCCTGCACCATCGCCTCCAGCCGGTCCATCGGCAGTTCCGACGCGAGCCGCTCCCAGGCCATCAGCCGCTTGATGAAGGGCACATTCACCGAATGGATGCCCAGAAGGTTCACTCCTCGCAGAATGAACGGGGTGATCTTCATTGGCACCTCCGCCCCGCCCGCAAGGCCCACCGCCGCAACCGAACTGTTTGCCTGCATCTGCCCCAGCACCCGGGCGAGCATGGCGCCACCCACATTGTCGATGCAACCCGCCCAAGTCTCTGATTCCAGCGGCTTGGCCACCACATCGGAAAGATCGCCGCGCAGCACAATCCGGCCTGCCCCCAGAGACTGCAGATAACCTGCCGTCTCCGGCCGCCCTGTGACCGCCGCCACCCGATAGCCCCGCGCCGCTAGCAGCGCCACCGCCACTGATCCCACACCCCCGGCAGCGCCCGTGACCAGCACCTCGCCCTGATCCGGCTCCAGCCCATGCGCCTCAAGCGCGATCAGCGCCAGCATGGCGGTAAAGCCTGCCGTGCCCAGAGCCATGGCCTGCCGGCTGGTCATCCCCTTTGGCAGTGGCACCAGCCAGTCCCCCTTGACCCGCGCCTTTTCGGCATAGCCGCCCCACCAGCTTTCGCCGACCCGCCAGCCTGTCAGAATGACAGCGTCACCGGGGCGATAGCGCGGATCGTCAGACGTCTCGACCACCCCGGCGAAATCGATCCCCGGCACATGGGGCCAGGCCCGCACCATGCCGCCCCCTGATCCCATGCAAAGCGCATCCTTGTAATTCAACGTGGAATACTCGACGGCCACTGTCACGTTCCCCTCGGGCAGACTCCCCTCGTCCAGCATCTGCACACTGGCCCGCGTGGCCCCTGCGGCATCTTTTTCCACCACCAAAGCCCTGAACATCGCCCTTCCCCTTCCACCCTGCTTCTTCAATCTGACCAATTTCCCCGGAAAATGCCCAATCTAAGGGCAATCTTGCCGGAAAAAACGGCATGGACCTGCCGCACCCCTTGTCGCGGGGGTAAACAATTCCAATGTCGCATGGGGGCTTGAGACAGGGCCATGCCTGAAATAGCGTTAACCGATCTTTTTGGCCGAAGAGGGAAAAGCGGCCAAGGATCCAGCAGTGAGGAAAATGAATGAAGCATACAAGAATTCTGCTTGCGACCGTCGCGACCATCGCCGCACTGTCGACCGCAGCCCGCGCCGCCGATCCCGAAATGACAGTCTTCGATTGGGCCGGCTGGGAGATGGACGGTCTCTTGACCGAGTACGTCGCCAAGCATGGTGCGAACCCGACCTATTCCTTCTTTGCCGATGATGATGAGGCCTTCCAGAAGGTCAGCTCCGGCTTCAAATCCGACGTCACTCATCCCTGCGTGGCCAGCCTGCCGCGCTATCGCAGTGCCGATCTGATCGAGCCTTGGGATACGTCAAAGATCCCCGAATTCGCCAATATCAACCCGGCTCTGCTGAATTCTTCCTATGTGACGGATGACGGCGGCGTCTGGTTCATCCCGACGGATTACGCCTACACCGCCGTGGCCTATAACACGACCGAGGTCCCCGCCGAAGACGTGGCCTCGCTGCAGGTCTTTGCCGACCCGAAATACGCCAACCGGATCTCCCTGCCCGACAACTCGGATGATATCTGGGCGCTGGCCTTCCTTGCCACCGGCGTGACCAGCTGGGACAATGTGACGGATGAACAGTTCCAAGCTGCCGCCGACTGGCTGCGCACCGTGCATCCCAACGTCCGCGCCTATTGGGCCGACCCGGCCGAACTGTCGCAACTGATGGCGACGGGCGAGGTTCTGGTGTCGTGGTCGTGGAACGACGGCGTGGCACTGCTGCAGGCCGAAGAGTTCCCCATCGGCTTCAACCGCGCCCCGGCAGAAGGCGCGTCGACCTGGTATTGCGGCTTTGTTAACATGAAGGATGCGCCCGGTTCGGAAGACAAGGCCTATGACTTCATCAACTCGGTGCTGGCTCATGGCTCGGCCAGAACGTTGCTGGAAGAACTGGGCTATGCCCATTCCAACACTGCCGCCATGGCCGAGATTTCTGTGGATGAGTTGAAGGCCGCTTTCGTCGATCCGGTGACAACCACGCTGCTGGCCCAGACCCCGGTCTCGCCCGAGTTCCGGGAAAAGATGATTCAGGAATTCGAGAACATCAAAGCAGGCTTCTGATAAGCTGAACTGACTTGAAGGAAGCGCCCGGGGGAAACCTTGGGCGTTTCGCATTTCCGGTGGAATGACTTGCGGCCCGCCTGCCCCGCGCCTATATCTGATCTTGTCCGGGGCAACT
>PNND01000142.1 GCA_013824045.1 Rhodobacter sp.
AAGGTCGCGCGCCGCAGTTTCGGCAGCGGCGACCGGATCGGCGGCATCCACGCCGCGCCCCTGTCCGCCAAGCCCGGCAAGGGCGAGGATTTCAGAGGCATTTCCGCGGATCACGCTCGGGCGCAGCAGCAGAAGGCGGGCGCAGACCTCCTGCCGGAAGCGGGTCGCTCCGACGCCGACCGGGTCAAGCACCCAAGGTCTGCCAGCCGCATTCATCGTCTGGGCGGCGATTTCCATCGCTTCGGCCCAAGCCGGGTCCAATGTCCCGATGTTGATGGTCAGCGCCTGCGCAAGCCCCGCGAATTCGGCCACCTCTTCACGGGCATGGACCATCGCAGGGGATGCGCCCGCCGAAAGCAGCACATTGGCCATGATGTTCATGGCCACGTAATTCGTTATGTTATGCACCAATGGCGCCGTGGCGCGCATCTGATGAAGGTAGGTGCCAGTCTCGTTCATCTTTTTCTCCCGCCGACGCGGGAGAACCCGACAGAATGGCTGGCCAAGAAAAGACCGAACGCACCCGTCGCGGACTCCCTACGCCAGCATGATCTGGTTCAGGTTCAAAGGGTGCTTCTCAGCCCGGATACCCGGACGCCCCTGTCGCGTGACAAAAGTCAGAGTTGGTTGGCAAAATGTCAAGAAGCAGCGAATAAATCCCCGCCCCGGGTTCTGATGGCTTGATCAACCGGGCTTTTCCGGGTGCTTCGCCCGAAGGTCGATCCGCTAGGGGGGCGGGTGCTGTCACAGCGCCGATGTCGAACCTCCGGTAACCGCCCGACCTGCCGGTTCCCTTGCAATCGCAACGAGCAGGCCCGTCCCGATGCAGGGCGGGGCTCAGCCGCGGCTCAGGCCATACCGCGATCCGCGCGCGGGCCCGAATACCCTTCGGATCGCGCGGCGACGGCTCTGTCTGCGCCCCTGCCGGGCGGCCGATGCACCGTTGCGGCAAGATGGTCGTTATAATACCAACAGGATTGGGCAAACTGGAGACATCCATGGCATTCCTGCGCGGGTCCGGGGAACACTCGGACAGGATCATCCGGCGCAAGCTTTCGGATCAGGTTCTGGACCGCCTGCGCGACATGATCCGCAAGGGCGAATTGAAGCCCGGCGATGCGCTGCCCTCCGAACGCGTGCTGATGGAGCGGTTTCAGGTCGGCCGACCGGCGATCCGCGAAGCGCTGCAATCGCTGAACCATGCGGGTCTGGTGTCGATCATGCATGGCGAACGGACGCGCGTGAATGTCATCGATGCCGACACCTTCTTTGAACAAAACAATGATATTGCGCGGCTTCTGCTCAATGTCGCGCCGTCGACCCTGCAGCACCTCAAGGAGGTGCGGACCATGTTCGAACTGGGCATCGTGCGCGTTGCCGCCGAACGGGCGACCGAGGCCGATATCCGCGACCTGCGCGCGGCGGTTGATCTGCAAAAGGCGCGCCTTGGCGGCGATCCCTTGCCCTTCATTGATGCGGATATGCGCTTCCATGTGCGGATCGCGGCGATCTGCGCGAATCCGATCATCACGGCCACCAGCCAAGCCATGCTGCGCTGGCTCTTTGAATATCACACCGCGCTTCTGCACTGGTCCGGCAACGAACAGACCACCTTGGCCGAACATGCGAGCATCGTCGATCAGATTGCCGCCCATGCGCCCGACCGCGCGGTTGAAATGATGCGCGCCCATCTGGAGCGGTCGCGCAACATGATCGACAACACCACCTGACCCTGTCCCGCGCCGCGCGCCATGGGCGCGGCAGCCACCGGATCAGCCATAGGTGCGCAGCGCCGCCGCCAGCGCGGGGCTGTCCTTCGCCGCCTGTTCCAGCGTCAGCCCTGCCATCGCCGCCGCCCAGGCATCCTGCAAGGACCGCACGCCCCCGGCCGGCCCATCCGCATGCGCCATGATCCCGCCCCCGGCGGCGAAGATCAGGTCCGGGCTCTGCAGCGCCGCCCATGTGTCAAAGGCTTGCAGGGCCGTCTGCCCCGAGGAAAACACCGGCATCGTGATCCCGGGATTGCCTGCGGACAGCGGCGACAGCAATGACCGGGCCGAGGTGAGCGAACTCTCATCAGACTCGCAGAACTTGTTGCGCAACCCGTTCACATGCATGTGGTCCGCCCCGGCCAGCCGCCACAGCTTGGACCAGGCCGTATAATCGAACCCCAGCGCCGGATGGCGCGACAGGTATCCCCAGCCGTTGCGATGCAGGTGAATGGGCAGTTGCGCATGTCGGCGCAGTGCCAGCATCCCGGTCAACCCCACCGAATTGGCGCTGGCCATCACGCAGGTGCCGCCCTGTTGCAGCACAAGATCATGCCGCGCCCGCATCTCATCCACCTCACCGGTCAGGTTGAAGGCATACATCACCTTCTTTCCCGTCCGTTCGGCATGGGCCTTGATCACCGGCATCACCGCATGCACGCGGTCCTCAAAGGGGCAGACGCTGCCATCGGCCTGCAACTCATCATCCTTGATGAAATCGATCCCCGCCGCGCAGAGCAGATCAACCATCGCCGCCGTTTCCCCCGCCGTCAGCCCGATGGAGGGCTTGATGATCGTCCCGATCAGTGGCCGCCCCTGCACCCCAGACAGATCCCGCGTCCCGTCGACGCCAAAGGCAGGCCGCGGGCTTGCCGCGACAAGGGCATCTGGAAAGCGCAGATCGGACAGCCGCAGCCCCGCCACGCAATTCAATTCGAACAGGTTGCCCGCAACGGTGGCAAGGATGTTGGGCAGGCTTATCCCGGTATTGCCCAGCGGCCAGGACAGGGTGATCCGCGCCCGCCGATGCGGTGCGTCAGCCCGCGCGGCCCCCGGCAGGGCGGGGCCCGCCACATCGCCCATGTCCACGATCCGCTCTACCCGCGCGGCAGAGCGCGCCTTGAGCGCCTCTGTCTCACCCGGCACGGCCATGAAGGTGCCAGAAGATTGCTCTCCCGCAATCGTCGCCGCGGCAGTTTCGACAGGCATCGCCGTCTCAAGGATGTAGTCGGCTTCAAATCTGTCGGTCATTGCCGTGCTTCCCTTCGCGTCTCAAACAAAACGGCGCTTTCTGCTGGAACGGGCGCAAGGCCCGGCACCGCCGCGAGCGGGCCTGTCGTGCAATTGGCGGCAAGGCCCAGATCGCCCGCCTCGATCACCACGACCCCGTCCGATTGCCGGATCTGCGCCATCCGCCCCGCCATCGCCGCCGCCTGCCGGATCACCTCGGCCAGCGGCCCTTTCGCCCCCAGTGGCCCATCCGGCATGGCCAGTGCAAGGCTTTCCACCCCCGCCTGTGCCGCTGCCGCCAGCGCCGCCACGGCATAGGCGGCGGCAAATCCGGTGGGCTGGCGCGGATCGTCCATCGCCATGGGCAGGCGCAGGCCATCCGGGTTTGGCGCTACCCTGTCACCATAGGGGTTGCAGCGCATCCCGATAGAGATCAGCCCCAGATGCAGCGGCTTTTCCCCGGCAATCGCCCGCGCCGTGGCAAGAATATCGGGCAGCGCCTCGATCGTCTGCCAGACCGACAAGTCATCGGCCGCATGGACAATCGCCGTATTGCCGAAGGTGACGAAATCCACCGCCGCCGGATCGGGCCTGCACCGGTTCAGTTCCGTGAAATTCGTCAGGCTGCCGCCCCCCACCAGCGCGCCCGGAAAGCCCGCGCGCAAAAGGGAATAGGCATGTTGCGGCTGCGCCCCGGCGGGCCATGGCCCCTCGGGTTGATGGCTTTTCAGATAGGGGCGGGGCAGGGCGGTCACGCGGGCGGGATGCAGACCCGCCGCCTGCGCCAGCGCGATCAGCGCGCCAAGATCGGGCAGGTCATCGAACACGATCTCCAGCGCCGCCACCCCCGCCAGCGCCCGCAGATCCGCGTCGGGCGTGGCGCGCTCCATCCGCAATTGCACCGGCACCCCGGCAAACCCGGCCAAGGCCGCGCTGTCTGACAGTCCCGGCTCATGCGCCAGCATCACCTGCGGCATCCGCACCGCGACCGTCGGCGCCGCTGCCGCCACCGACGCCCTGCCGCCCACAGCCCGCAGCGCAAGCGTCACCCGTTGCCGCACCACCGTACCCGCCGCCACATCATAGGGCCGGGGCAGCGACAGCGGGCGGCAATAGGTTTTGAACGACGCGTCCGACCAGTTGCGTTGATCCTCCATCTCGAACACATCGCCGTCAAAGGCGATGTCCACCTCGATGCCCGCCACCACATGCCGCAATCCGGCGATGTCTCGCGCGGGTTGGCCGGGGCTTACCAGCGCAGGAAAGACGGTGTCTGTCCTCCCGCCGCCCGAATGGCGCAGATGCAGCACTGATCCCGCCACCCCCCGGATCGGGTGCAGCAGCGTGAACCCCGCCCGGTTGATGCGCGCCGCGTCGGGAAAGGTGATGTCCACCTCTGCCACCAGCGCCTCCGGCGTCAGGGCCACGTGGAAGCGGCCCATGAACACCCCGTCGCGGCAGGCGAACTGGCGCGTCAGGCTGTCTGGTCCAACCTCCTCGGACAAGAGGGTGGTCAGATACGTTCCCCAATCGGCATTGCGCACCGGATGGGTCAGCCCACGCAGCACTTCAACCCCGTCAAAGGTCACTGCGCCCAGCCCGCCCTCGCGCAGTTCCGCGCAGATCGGCCCGGCCCTCAGATGCTGCGCGCCCGTCATCCTGCCCCTGCCGTCAGGTGATGCGCTTGATGCTTTCGGTGATCTCGTCCCAGTCGAAGACGCGCTTCCAGTCATCTTTCATCAGCACTGGAATCCCGAACTGGATCGCCTTGTTGCAGGCGTCCGAGAAGACGCCCACGCGCTCTTCAAAGATCACCGCGCCCAGAATGTTCATGTGCCCCAAGAGGAAATCGCGGGCGCAGTCATGGCTGACGCCAGAGCGGCGCACGCATTCATCCATCGCCTCGCGCATGATCGTCATCAGCGATGCCGCGACCGTTTCTGAAAGCCCCGGCTCCAGCATCGCCATCTGCGCCACTGTCACCTCATGGCTGCGCATGACGGGCGCATAGATCGCCCGTGCGATGCGGTCACCCAGTTCATAATGCTCGCGCGGGCCCTGCATCAGGGCGTTGACGATGGCCTGCTTGGCCGCGATCCCGCCGAAATGGTCGGCCTTGCCCTCGGGCGTTACCTCATCGTTATAGATCGGCGGGTGGCAGGGATGGCTGATGAAATAGCTGATATCCGCTCGCTCGGGCAGATGCCCGACAAAGGGCGCCGCTGCATCCAGAATGAACACCATGGTGCCCGCACGCAGCTTGGGCACGACCTCGGCCGCGACCCGCCCGATATGGGTGTCCGGCACGGCGAGGATCACGGCATCCGCATCGGCCACTGCGACCTCGGCCGATACACAATCCTTCCCCCACGCCTCTTTCACGCGCTGCTGCCCAGCCGGGTTCACCTCGACATAAGACACGTGGAAATCGGTCTTGGCCAGGTTCAGCGACAGCCGCATCCCCATCTTCCCCCCCGCGCCGAACAACGCAATCCTAGTCATTGCAGCACTTTCCTTTTGCAGAGGGTTGATGGCCAACTGGTATGACCTCATAATAAGTCATAGGTCAAGTCAAGGGCGACTTCGACAGGGTTGAGGGGACGTCTTGGCAGAACTGGGCAAACCTCTGGTCGCATGGCTGGGCGATGATTTCACAGGATCGGCCGCCGTGATGGAGGTACTTGCCTTCGCCGGTCTGCCCGCCGTTCTGTTCACCGATATGCCCGATCCGGCGCTGGCGGCGCGGTTTGCGGGCGCGGCGGGCATCGGCATCGCCACCACCGCCCGCAGCCATGGGCCGGACTGGATGGCCGCGCATCTGCCGGACCCTCTGCGCTGGCTGCATGCACTCGGCGCGCCGCTTCTGCACTACAAGATCTGCTCCACCTTCGACTCCGCGCCGCATGTCGGCAGCATCGGGCGGGCTATCGAAGTGGCCCTCTCCATCCGCCCCTCGGCCGCCGTGCCGATGCTGACCGCCGCCCCGGCCATGCGCCGCTATCAGGCCTTCGGCCATCTTTTCGCGGGCACGTCCGAGGGTGTCTTTCGCCTCGACCGGCACCCGGTCATGGCCCATCACCCGGTCACCCCGATGGCCGAATCCGATCTTTTGCGTCACCTGGCAGAACAGACCGACCTGACTTCGGCGCTGATCGATCTTGAGGCGCTGGCGGGCGATGCCGATGCGCGGCTGGAGGCCGCCCTTGCCGCAGGCGCGCGCATCCTGTCGCTCGACAGCGTCGATGCGCTGAGCGAAGCCGCCGCCGGTCGCCTGATCTGGCAGAACCGGCACCAGATGGGGCTGGTCATGGGCAGTCAGGGTATCGAATACGCGCTGGTCCGGCACTGGCAGGAAACCGGGATCATCGCCCCGCCGCCGCCCGCCCCCCGGGCCGATGCGGTGGCGCAGATCGCCGCTGTATCGGGATCGGTCTCGCCGGTCACCGCGCGGCAACTGGACTGGGCCGGGGCGAACGGCTTTGCCCTCATCCCCTTTGATGCTGTGGCTGTCTGTTCGGACCCTGCCACCCTCGCGGCGGAGGAGGCCCGCGTGACAGCCCTTGCCGTGCAGGCGGCGGCCGGCGGACAAAGCCCGCTGGTCCATTCCGCCGCAGGGCATGACGATCCCGCCGTTGCCCGCTTCCGCGCGGCCCTGTCCTTTAGCAACGTGCCAACTGAGGCCGCCAACCGCGCCATTGGCGAGGCGCTGGGCCGCATTCTCGACCGCGTCCTGCGGCAGACCAGCCTGCGCCGCGCGGTGATTTCGGGCGGCGATACATCCGGCCACGGGATGCGGCAACTGGGTCTTCAGGCCCTTGTCGCCCGCGCGCCCACCATTCCCGGCGCGGCGCTCTGTGCGGCGCATGGCACCGGCCCGCATGACGGGCTGGAGATCGCGCTAAAGGGCGGGCAGATGGGGACGGAGGATTACTTCGGCTGGATCCGCGCCGGGGGCGGCCCCCGCGCCTAGACGGCACTCACCGGAACGGGTCACCCATCCTGCCCGCCCGGACTGGGGCACCCTTTTCTGGGCCTTGATTTCTTTGTGAATTCCCGCAACGCTGCGGCGCCGTTAAGAAACATTAGGAAGCGTTGGTTATGGTGCTCAGGTTTCAGCCGACCCTTCTTTCTTGCAGGCACGATCCGCGCCACCCGCATCACGCCGCGCCCCGCGGCGACATGCCCGCGCAGGGCAGGGAACAGGCGTGACCATGCCCCAACCCCTGCGCCTGTCCATCGCCATGGCCACCTATAACGGCGCGCGGTTCCTTCCGCAGCAGCTGGACAGCTTCACCGCGCAGGACCGGCGCCCTGATGAGCTTGTGGTCTGCGATGACGGCTCGTCTGACGCCACGATGGATATCCTGCAGGCCTTCGCCGCAACCGCCCCTTTCGCCGTGCGGATCGAACGCAACGCAACCAACCTCGGTTTCGTGCGCAATTTCGAAAAGGCACTGTCGCTTTGTTCGGGCGACGTGATTTTTCTCAGCGATCAGGATGATGTCTGGCTTCCTGCCAAGCTGGCCCGCGTGGAGGCCGAGTTTCTGGAAGACCCCGGCCTCAAGGCAACGATCAACGACATGATCATCACCGATGGCGATCTGAACCACAGCGGCGTGACGCAGCTTGGCACGATCCGCGCCACCGGCTTTGGCGAACGGCGCTTCATCGCCGGATGCTGCGCCGCCATCCGGCGCGACATGCTGGAAACGCTGCTGCCTTTTCCGAAAGAGCATTTCGCCCATGACAGCTGGATCGGGGATGCCTGCGAAGCGCTGGGCGTGCGCCGGATCCTGTCCGAGCCGTTGCAACTCTATCGCCGCCATGGATCGAACGAATCCCAATGGCTCCTCAGCGATCCGAACGGTGTCAGCCGCGCGCAGCTTGTTCTCAAGTCCGGCCTCGCCTCACCGGTCGAGGCGTGGGAGGCCTATCTGATCCGCCTCGGCATCCTGCGTCGCTGGCTGACCGATACGGAACCCCGGCTGCGCGCCATCGGGCTGGGTCCCCGCATCGACGCGGCGCATCGCTTCATCACGGACGAGGAAAGCAGCTATCGTGGCAGGCTGGACCTGCTGGCCATCTCGCGCCGCACCCGCTGGGCCCATATCCTGCGCTTTTGGATCAGGGGGGGCTATGCGGCCTTCCTTGGCTGGAAGAGCGCCATCAAGGACATGGTCCGCCCATGATACACACCGTGACACATGCCGTGACCCAGCCCGCGCCCCATCCCAAAGGCCGCGTCCTGCATGTGCTGACCGCGCTGGATTTCGGCGGTGTCGAATCCCAGATGCGGCTGATCGCGGCCCATGCCTCTGCCTCGGACTGGGGGCATGATTTCCTTGCCATCGGGGCAGGGGGGGCCGTTCAACGCGACATCCGTGCGCTGTCGGGCCGCGCCGATGCGCTGGGCGTTGCGGTAGCCATCCCCTCGCCCCGCGCGGGCCTTGCGCTCTGGCGGTATCTGCGCCGCACCCGCCCGCAGATCGTGCATCTGCACGGGGCCGAGGCGAATTTCCACGGCATCCCCGCCGCCCGCCTTGCCGGGGTCCCTGTCGTGATCAGCGAAGAGATCGGCATCCCCCGCCATTCCCCAAAGGCGCGCCACGTCTTTGCCGCGCTCTATCGCCATGCCGACCGGGTGGTGGCCATTTCTAATGCGGTCAAAGCCGCCATCGCGGATCAGGGCGAAGCCCCCGCCGCGGCGATCACCGTGATCCACAATCCGTTCGAGCCGCAACCCTTTCGCCCCTTTCCGCCCCTGCAAGGCCGGGTGGAATTGGGCTTTGTCGGGCGGTTGGAACCGGTCAAGAACCCCATTGCCGTGGTCGAGGCGGCAGCACTTCTGCGCGACCGGGGCCTTGCCTTTCGCCTGCGACTGGTGGGCGATGGCAGCCTGCGCCCCGCGCTGGCCGCGCGCATCGCCGACCTGCGCCTGTCGGATTGCGTTTTTCTCGAAGGCTTCCACCCCCAACCCTTCGACATGCTGGCGGGATGCCATTTTTTCCTGCAACCCTCCGTCACCGAAGGCTTCGGCCTTGCGATCTGCGAGGCGATGTCCGCCGGCATCCCGGTCATCGCCACGGCGGTGGGCGGAACCCCCGAAATCATCGATCATGGCGAAACCGGCTGGCTGCTGGCCGAACCCGATGCGCGGCATCTGGCGGCAGCGGTGGAAACTGCCCTCAGCTTGGGCGAACCCGCGCTGGCCCGCATCGCTGAACGCGCCGCGGCAAGCGTGGTCACCCGGTTCAGCCCCGGCCTCTACCTGCAGCGCTGCGACACCCTTTACGACACGCTCTTTCAAGCATGGGACCAGAGACGCCATAAACGGGGGCTGCCATGAAACCTGCGGTCCGCAATATCCTGTTCATCACTTGGGACGGCCCACAGACCAACTATCTGGAACGCCTGTTCCTGCCGATTCTTGCCGGTCTGCATGACCGGGGGTACCGCACCCATGTGCTGCAATTCTGCTGGGGCGAACCGGCCCAGATACAGGCACGGGCCGACCTCTGCCGCGCGGCTGGCGTTCCCTACCGGGCACAGACCATCCTGCGCTTTGGTGGGGCGGCGGGGCCGTTCCTTACGGCGCTGGGCGGGGCAAGGGCGATCCGGCGCGCCGTGGCCGATTGGCGGATCGACACGCTCATGCCGCGCAGCCTGCTGCCGGCCTTTGCCGTCTTGCGGATGAAGGCGGCGGAACGGGCGGCGCTGAACATCGTGTTTGATGCAGACGGCCTGCACGCCGATGAACGGGTGGATTTCACGGGCCTTTCGCCCACGGGCCCGACTTACCGCATCCTGCGCGACATCGAAATGCAGATGCTGCTGCGGTCAGACGCCGTCCTCACCCGCACTGCAGCCTCGCGCTCCATCCTGCTCGCTCGTGCTGGGGGCGGGTTGGCGGCGGATCGCTGCCATCTCGTGACCAACGGTGTCGACCCTGCGCCGTTCATCCGCGCGCTGGCCGCGCCCCGCCCCGATCCAGCACCGGAGGCTGGCCCCGTGCTGTGCTATTGCGGCTCCATCGGCGCGCAATATCGCCTGCCCGACATGCTGGATGTGGCCCTGCGCCTGCGCGCCCGCATTCCCGGCCTGCAGTTTCGCGTGATCTCGCAGGCCACCGATGCCGTGCAGGCCGACCTCGCCCGTCACGGGTTGCTGCAGGCCGACTGGATCGACCTGCGCGCGCCGCGCCCCGAAGATGTGCCCGCCGAACTCGCCCGCTGCGATCTGGGCATTGCCCTGCGCCTGCCCGCCTTTTCCACCCGCGCGGTGCTGCCCATCAAGCTGGGCGAATACCTTCTGGCC
>PNND01000029.1 GCA_013824045.1 Rhodobacter sp.
CCTACGCCATGCCCGGCTTCCGCCAACCCGGCCCCAAGGGCAAGATGGTCGCAGGCTATGCCGCCTTCGCGCGGCATCTCGGCCTCTATCCCCATTCCGGCTCCATCCTGCCGCAGCTCGTCAAGGAAACCACCGGCTTCAAAACCTCCCAGAGCGGTATTCTCTTCACCCCGGACCGTCCCCTTCCAGCAGATCTCGTTTAGCGCATTGTCGCGCTCCGTCAGGCCGAGTTGGCAAGGTAACGCACGCATCCGCCCCTCTTCCCCCGGCCCTTGCCCTGTCTTCTCTGTTCAAATATCCCACGGGGGTCCGGGGGTGTGAAACCCCCGGGGTCCGCCCCACAAAGCCACGTCCCGCAAAGCCACGCCGCAGCCCCAGCAATCCAAGGCCCAACATGACCCAGAACATCGCCCTTGTCACCGGCGCCTCTCGCGGCATCGGGGCCGCCATTGCCGAACAGCTGGCCCTGCGCGGCTGGCATGTGGTGGCCGTCGCCCGCACCGTCGGCGGGTTGGAAGAATTGGATGACCGGGTCAAATCCGCACATCTGCCCGGCGCAGGCAGCCTGACCCTCGCGCCCATGGACATCACCAAGGACGATGCCATGCGCCATCTCTGCCGCTCGATCCATGACCGCTGGGGTCATCTGGACCTCTGGGTCCATGCGGCGATTCATGCGGCACCACTGGCCCCGGCGGGCAGCATGGATGCCAAGGATTGGGACAAATCCATCGCCACCAACACCCGCGCCACCGGCGCGCTGATCCCGATGGTGGAACCCCTCCTACGCGCCGCCCCGCAAGGCACGGCGCTGTTCCTCGATGATCCCAAGGGCGGCGCGAAATTCCATGCCGCCTATGGCGCCACAAAGGCCGCGCAAATTGCCCTCGCCCGCTCCTGGGCTGCTGAAAACGCCAAACACGGCCCGCGTGTCATCATCGTTGAACCTGCCCCCATGCCCACCGCAACCCGCGCCCGCTTCCACCCAGGCGAGGATCGCAGCACCCTTGCCGACCCACGCACCGAAGCCGCGCGCATCCTCGATGAACTCTGACTAACATGTCAGTTTGCGCTTGCCCCCACGCCCGCCATCCGTTTGACTACCGGGCAAATGGATAGGGGATCGTTCATGCGCCTTGCAGGCAAAACCGCCTTCTGCACCGCCTCCGGCGCCGGGATCGGCCTCGCAACCGCCCGCGCCTTTCAGGCCGAAGGCGCCCGCGTGATCGCCACCGACATCAACAGCAAGGCGGTAGAGGCACTCCGCGATGAAGGGATCGACGCCCACCGCCTCGACGTGACCGATGCCGCAGCCATCACCGCCATAGCCGCCATGGCAGGCCCAGTGGATATCCTGTTCAACTGCGCCGGCTTCGTCCATGCCGGCACCATCCTGGACTGCGAAGAAAAGGATTTCGACTTCTCGGTCGAATTGAACGTCAAATCCCTCTACCGCGTCACCCGCGCCTTCCTGCCCGCCATGCTGGACAATGGCGGCGGGTCCATCATCAACATCGCCTCGGTCGCCTCCTCGATCATCGCCGCGCCCAACCGTTTCGTCTATGGCGCGACCAAGGCCGCCGTGATCGGCATTACGAAATCCATCGCCGCCGATTACGTGACCCGCGGCATCCGCTGCAACGCGATCTGCCCCGCCACGGTCGAGTCCCCCTCACTCGAGCAGCGCCTGCGCGACACCGGCGATTACGCCGCCGCACGTGCCGCCTTCATTGCGCGCCAACCCATGGGCCGCATCGGCCAGCCCGAGGAAATCGCGCACCTGGCCGTTTACCTCGCCTCAGACGAATCCGCCTTCCTGTCCGGTCAGGCGATCAGCATTGACGGCGGCTGGACCAACATCTGATACGGCTCCGAGCGGCCTTCTAGGAAGGCCCCGATTTTTCGCAGAAAAATCGAAGACGGAAAATTCTTCGCAGAAGAATTTTCGCCCCTTCACACAACGTCCAGCGCCGCGCTGATCCCGTCCCACAGCGCCTCTACCGGCTCTACCCCAATGGACAGGCGCAAGAACCCCTCAGGCACCGCATCACCCCAGCGCGCCCGCCGCTCGCCCGCCGAATGGGTGGACCCGAAAGACGTTGTCCGCGCCATATAGGGGCAGGCCTCCAGAAAGCGTTCCGCCCTCTCGGCACTCTCCAGCGTCATCCCGATCAGGAAGCCAAAGCCCCGCGCCTGCCGCGCCGTCACCGCATATGACGGATCCCCCGGCAACCCCGGATAGCGCAAGGCGCGCACCTTGGGATGGGCGGCCAGCCGCTCTGCAATCACCTTCGCGCTTGCACACATCCGCGACAGGCGCAATTCCAGCGTCTCGATCCCGCGATGCACCAACCAGGCCTCAAACGCCCCCGGCACCGCACCCGAAAGCTTGCGCCAATCCCGTACCTTTTGCATCAGCACCGCATCACGCCCGGCCACATGGCCGAACAGCACATCCGAATGCCCCCCGGGAGCCTTGGTATCGGCCGCCACCACCAGATCGGCCCCAAGGTCCAAGGGCCGCTGCAACACCGCCGTCATCGTGGTGTTGTCCACGATCACCACCGCCCCGGCTGAATGCGCCCGCGCTGCCACGGCAGCAATGTCGCAAACCTCCAATCCCGGATTGGACGGCGTCTCGATATAGACAATCCCCGCCCCGGAGAAATCCGCCTTCTCCATATCTACCGTCGGGACATAGTCCACCTGCACACCGAACGGCATCAGGAACTGCTCGGCAAACAGCCGCACGGTGTAATAGCCGTCCGAAGGCAGAACCACCCGCTTGCCGGGCACCACCGCCGCAAAAAGCGCGGCCGATATCGCCGCCATCCCCGAGGGAAAGCTCACACAAGGTGCACCTTCCAGCACTGCCATCTGTGCCTCGACCTCTTCCCATGTCGGCATCGACATCCGGCCATAGACGAACCCGCCGACATCCGACCGGGGCAGATGATAAGTGGCCGCACTCACCAAAGGCGGCGCAACCGGATCCCCCTGTTCCAGCCGCGCGCTGCGGTGGTGCAGCAGCTCGGCAAAGCGTCGGTCGTCATCGTTGCGCATGGTCATCTGCGGGTCTCCTTCACCCGCCGAACCTGTCCCGCCGCGGGACAAAGCGCAAGGTCACTCCAACCGCGCCGGGAACCCCTTAGCGCGCAAATCGGTGCCCAGCGCATCTTCCAAGAGCTTCACGATCTGCGTCGATTGCGCGCCGCCGCCATAAACGGCCTTGCCCTTCATGAAGGTCTGGTTCGTCATCGCGGCTAGATCCAGCGGCACCCCGAACTCCCGCCCGAAGCCCATGGCAAAACCCAGATCCTTCAGCGCCAGATCCATCGAGAAGGCGATGTCATAGCTGCCGTTCAGGATCAGTTGCCCCTCCGTCTCGTGCACAAAGGAACTCCCCGAGGATGCCGCAATCGCCTCCCACGCGGTCTTCAGGTCCAGCCCGCCCCGCTTGGCCAACATCAGCGCCTCGCCATCCGCGACAAGATGGATGAAGGCCAGCATGTTGGTGATCACCTTGATCACCGCCGCACTGCCCAACGGCCCCATGTGGAAGATGCGATTCCCGATCGCCTCCAGCGCGGGCTTGTGCATCTCGAACAGGTCGGCATCGCCTCCGACCAGAACCGTGATCTCGCCCCGCGCCGCCAGATGGACGCCCCCTGTAACGGGTGCCTCCAGCAGCCGCACGCCACCCGTCCGCGCCAGCCCCGCCAGCCGCAGGATATCATCGCGCCCCAGCGTCGAATTCTCGATCCAGGTCGCGCCGGGTTTCATCTCGGTCAGCAATTGCGCCAGCACCGCCTCGGATACCGCAGGCGAAGGCAGGCAGGTGAACACATGGTCCACCGCTGCAGCCACTTCTGCCGGGCCTGCGGCCACGCTCGCCCCCATCGCCCGGTGCCGTTCGGCCAAGGCAGCGTCGCGGTCATAAACCACAACCTCATGCCCTGCCCGGATCAGGCTCGCCGCAAGATGACCGCCAAGATTCCCCAAGCCTACATAGCCGTATTTCATTTCCCGTGACCCACGATTGCCTTCACCTCGCAGAAGTCATGAATGCCCCAATCGGCATATTCCCGACCATTGCCCGACTGCTTGTAGCCGCCAAAGGGCGCAAAGGTATCCCATGCCGGATAGTTCAGGCTCACCTGCCCCGCCCGCATGCGCCGCCCCACGGCAATCGCCTCGGCCGTCGGACCCTGCACATAGGCGGCAAGGCCATAGACAGTGTCATTGGCCATCTCCACGGCATGATCCACCGACTCGTATCCGATCACCGAAAGCACAGGGCCAAAGATTTCCTCCCGCGCGATGGTCATGTCATTGGTCACATGACCAAAGACCGTGGGCCGCGCAAACCAGCCGCGGTTCAACCCCGCAGGCCGCCCGGGGCCGCCGGTGACCAGCGTGGCCCCCTCGTCGATCCCCTTCTGGATCAGGCCCTGCACCTTGTCGAAATGCACCTTGGAAATCAGCGGCCCCATCGTCACGGCCGGATCGTTCGGGTCACCCACGACGACCTTTTCGGCAGCCTCTTTCGCCACCGCAAGCGCCTCATCCATCCGGGCCATCGGCACGAACATCCGCGTTGGCGCATCGCAGGATTGCCCCGTATTGCCAAAGCAGCCTTCGACCCCGCCCGCCACCGCCGCCGCCAGATCGGCCGTCGGCAGGATGATATTGGCCGACTTGCCGCCCAGCTCCTGCGCCACACGCTTCACCGTGGGGGCCGCCGCAGCCGCGACCGCCGTGCCCGCACGGGTCGATCCGGTGAACGACACCATATCCACCTCGGGATGGGCTGAAATGCGCGCGCCCACCTCCGGCCCGGTGCCATTGACCATGTTGAACACGCCCGCAGGCACGCCCGCCGCATGGCACACTTCCGCAAACATCACACCCGACAAGGGCGCAATCTCCGACGGCTTCAGCACCATAGCGCAACCCGCCGCAATCGCCGGGGCGACTTTGCAGGCGATCTGGTTCATCGGCCAGTTCCACGGCGTGATCAGCGCACACACCCCGATCCCTTCGCGGATCAGCAGCGTATCCCCGCGCATCTCTTCCCAGTGAAACTCTTTCGCCGCCTTGATGGTGCTTTCGATATGCACCTGCCCCGCCCAAGCCTGCGCCTCGCGCGCCCAAGCCATCGGCGCACCCATCTCGGTGCTCATGGCAACGGCAAATTCCTCATAGCGCTTGTTGTACTCGGCCAGAATGGCCTCCAAGAGCGCGATCCGATCCGCCGGCTTCCATGACGTGAACCCGTCAAACGCCGCCCGCGCCGCCATGATGGCCCGATCCGCATCGGCCACTGACCCCAACGCCACCTGCGCCACGATCTCTTCATTCGCGGGATTCTCGACGCCCATGGTCGTCCCACCCAGCGGCGCCACCCATTCACCGTTGATGTAGAACTTGGAAAGATTCGCGTATGTCATTGTTCCCTCACCGGAAATAGATGTTGAACCGCGCTCGGATCGCAGCGTCGATCTCGGGATCGACCACGCAGCCCGACTTGGCCAGAATGTCATTCTTGCGCCGGATTGCGGTATCCAGCAACAGCGGCTTGCCTGCCTCGTTCCATTCCTTAGGGCTCATGCGGTTGGCCGAATTAGGATAGATGTATTCCGTCTGCATCAGGCTCAGCGTCTGATCCGACCCAAGGTAATGGCCGGGCCCGCCCAGACAGACCTGCTTCATCGCCTCGATGCTGGTCGAATCCTCGGTCACATCGATCCCCCTTACCAGCCGCATCGCCTGCCCCAGCAGGTCATCGCCCAGCACAAGGCTCTCCAGACAGAAGCCCAGAAGCGAGGCATGCATCCCCACCGCCTCATAGCACATGTTCAGCCCCGCAAGACCTGCCAGCGAATTGGTGATCCCCTGCTCCCAACCGGCCTGCATGTCGGGCAGCTTGCTGTCCGAAATCCCGCTCGCCGCGCCCCCCGGCAGGTCATAGAAGCGGTGCATCTGCGCGCAACCCGCCGTCAGCAATGCCTGCTCGGCCGATCCGCCGCTCATCGCCCCCGTGCGCAGATCGCTCACAAAGGGCCATGTGCCGAATATCGCCGGCGCCCCCTTCTTGATCGCATTCACATAGACCACACCCGCCAGACATTCCGCCACCGCCTGCACGATGGTCAACGCGATCGGCGCGGGCGACGTCGCCCCGGCCTGCCCTGCGCTCAAAAGCAGCATTGGCATCCCGCGCCGGATGCAATCCTCCATCGTGATGCAGGACTCTTCCGCAAACTTCATCGGCGGCACGACAAAACAGTTGGAGTTCGAAACAAACGGCCGCTCCAGCCATTTCTCCTCACCGCCCGCCACCATGTAGAGCATCTCAAAACAATCGGCGACGTGGCTTGGATCGCTGAACGATGTCCCCACATGCTTCTTGGTGCCCGCAAGACAGCCGTACAGCGTGTTCAGGTCCATCTCGCGATTGTCCATCACATCGCGGCAGACCATGGTGCGTTGATAGAAATGGATATTATCCAGATTATCCACCAACCGCGCCGCATCATACAGATCCTGCGCGGTGGATTCGCGATAGTCCAGCGTGACCGGGTCCACGATATGCACCGCCGCTCCCGCCGTGCCGTAATGCACCTTGGTCCCCGACAGTTCCAGATCGTGGCGCGGATCGCGCGCATGCAACGTGATGTTGCGCGCCGCCACCGTCAGCATGTCCTCGACCAGCGCACGGGGAAAACGGATGCGCCCGTCATCACCCAAGATCGCGCCCGCCCCGGTCAGGATCTCCACCCCAGATGGCGGGGCTTGGCTCAACCCGATCACCTCCAGCGCCTCCAGCGCGGATTCATGGATCTTCGCCATCCCGGCCTCGGTCAGGGGCTTGTACTGCCCGCCCGACATGCCGCCGCGTACGGGCCGCACATTTTCGGCCAAGGGGGCTGACCGCAGCGCCACCCGCGCCGACCGCCCGCCAGATCGCCCGGAAGCCCGCCGCGTCGGTTCGCACACCTCGCCAATGGCCTCGCCTGCTCCATCCACCATGATCCGCTCCCTGCTTCCCCGTTGTTCAAATATCCTGCGGGGGGTCCGGGGGGCGCAAAGTCCCCCGCGGTCTCCGCGCCCCGCGCGAAAGATTACATCCTGACGCGTTCCGACTTCGGGTCATATATCGGCGCCAGCGACGCCACCGCCCGATGCCGCACCCCCGCCACCTCTATCTCGTACGCCGACCCCAGCACCGCATCCTCGCTCTCGCCGGCGCAGGGCACATAGCCCATGCCGATCGCACCGCCGAGGAAGTGGCCGTAATTCCCGCTCGTCACCGGCCCCACGATCCGGCCATCCCGGACGATCGCCTCGTTGTGGAACAGCATCACTTCGGGGTCCTCCATCCGGAACTGAACCATCCGCCGCGAAAGCCCGGCCTCCTGCTTGCGCAATACCGCCTCACGCCCCATGAAGTCCGGCTTCTTCTTCGACACGGTGAAGCCCAACCCCGCCTCAAGGACATGATCCTCGTCGGTGATGTCATGGCCCCAATGCCGATAGGCCTTCTCGATCCGGCAAGAATCCAGCGTGTGCAACCCGCAGAGCGTGAAGCCCAGCCCCTCGCCTGCCGCCTCCAGCGCCTCGAAGACATGCGCCGTCTGGTCGGAACTGACATAAAGCTCCCAACCCAGCTCGCCCACATAGGTCACCCGATGCGCGCGTGCGAGGCCCATGCCCACTTCGATCTCCCGCGCTGTCCCGAACGGATGCGCTGCGTTGGAAAAGTCGTCGGGCGATACCCGCGCCATCAGATCGCGCGCCTTGGGTCCCATCACGCACAGCACGGATTCCGCCGCTGTCATGTCGGTGATGGTCACGAACTCCTCCCCCAGACAGCGGCGCAGATGCGCCAGATTGCGCTGCAAGGTCGCCCCCGGCACCACCAGCAGATAGGCCGTCTCCGACAGCCGCGTCACCGTCAGGTCGGCCTCGATCCCGCCCCGCGCGTTCAGGAACATCGTATAGACGATGCGTCCCGGCGCCACATCCACCTCCGCCGAACAGACCCGGTTCAGGAAGGCCGCCGCATCCCGCCCCTCTACCCGGATCTTCCCGAAGGAGGTCATGTCGAAGAACCCGACGCCCTCCCGCACCGCCAGATGCTCGGCCTTCTGGTTCTCAAACCAATTCTGCCGCTTCCAAGAATAGCGGTACTCCCGCTCCTGCCCGGGCTTGGCGAACCAGTTTGCCCGCTCCCAGCCCGCCACCTCGCCGAAAACCGCACCCCGCGCCTTCAGATGCTCATGCAACGGCGTCCGCCGCACGCCCCGGCTCGTGACCACCTGCCGATAGGGGAAGTGATCCGCGTAAAGCAGCCCCAGCGTCTCGCTCACCCGCTCCTTCAGATAGGCGCGGTTGCGCTGGAACGGCTGCGCCCGGCGGATATCCACCTCCCACAGGTCGAAGGGCGGCTCCCCTTCCGTGATCCACGAAGCCAGCGCCATGCCCGCGCCGCCAGACCCCGCGATGCCCACCGAGTTGTAGCCCGCCGCAATCCAATAGCCGCCCAGTTCCGGCGCCTCGCCCAGATAATAGCGGTCATCCGGCGTGAAACTCTCCGGCCCGTTGAAGAAGGTGTGGATTCCCGCCGTCTCGAACAGCGGCATCCGGTTCATCGCATGCTCCAGAATGGGTTGGAAATGGTCCCAATCCTCGGGCAGCGTGTCGAACATGAAATCCTCGCGGATGCCCCCCATGCCCCAAGGCTTGGCCTTGGGCTCAAAGGCCCCGATCATCATCTTGCCCGCGTCCGACTTGTAATAGGCGCATTCATCCGGCACGCGCAGCACGGGCAGATGGCCCAATCCCTCCACCGGTTCGGTGATCAGGTAGAAATGCTCGCAAGCATGCAGCGGCAGCGTCACGCCGCTCTGCGCCGCAAGGTCCCGGCCCCACATCCCGCCGCAATTCACCACCACATCGGTGGCGATGAAGCCCGGCTCGCCCTCGGCGCTCACATAGTCCACCCCGGTCACGCGGCCCGCCGCCTGACGCACCCCCGTCACCTTTGTATGCTCAAAGATCTTCGCCCCGCGCATCCGCGCGCCCTTGGCCAGCGCCATGGTGATATTGGCCGGGTCGCATTGCCCGTCCAGCGGCAGATGCACCGCACCCACCACATCCGAAACGTTCAGATGCGGATACATCTCCTTGACTTGGCTCGGCGAAATCTCCGCCACATCCACCCCGAAGATGCGCGCCACCGTCGCCTGCCGCAGCAATTCCTCCCGCCGATGCTCCGTCAGCGCAACCGAGATGCTGCCCACCTGCCGCATCCCCGTCGCCACCCCGGTCTCGGCCTCCAGCTTGACGTAAAGATCGGCCGAATATTTCGCCAGCCGCGTCATGTTCGCCGATCCGCGCAACTGCCCGATCAGCCCCGCCGCATGCCATGTCGTCCCGCTGGTCAGCTGCTTGCGCTCCAAAAGCACCACATCCGTCCATCCCGCCTTGGCCAGATGATAGGCCACCGAACAGCCCGACACGCCGCCCCCGATGATCACAGCACGCGCTTTTGCAGGAATGGTCATGCCTTCGTCTCCGCAGGGATCAATACAAGTTTTCCGGGATAGCGCCCGGCGGCCAGATCGGCCTGCGCCTGCGCGATGTCGCGCAACGGATAGGTATTCGACACCAAAGGCCGGATACGCGCCGTGTTGATGATGGTGACCAGCCCCGCGAAAACCTCGCGCGGTTGATGGGTCGCCCCGTAGATCGTCAGGTCATTCAAATAGACCCGGCGCAAGTCGCCCTGCACCATCGGCCCGGCCACCGCCCCGCTGGTCGCATAGCGCCCGCCGGGCCGCAGCGCATCCAACCGTTGCTGCCAGCCATCGCCGCCCACCACGTCGATCATCACGTCAAACGCCTTCTCCTGCGGCACGCTTTCGCGAGACAGCACCGCCACATTCATCGCGCGCAGGGGCGCCGATTTCGACAGGCTGCATTGCCCCGTCACCTCTGCCCCGCGCAGCAGCGCCAGTTGCACCGCCGCCAGCCCCACCCCGCCTGACGCGCCGGTCACCAGCACCCGCTCCCCCACCGCCACATGCGCGCGGTGCAGCAGGTTATGCGCCGTGCCATAGGCACAAGGCATCGCTCCGATTTCCGTATCGCTCAGGGGTGATGCACTCACATCATGCAGATGCCGCGCCTTGACGACGCAATACTGCGCAAACGCCCCATCAAACTCCGATCCGATCGACACAAAGGCAATCGAGTTTTCCGCCGTAGGTTCGTGCTGGTTCGTT
>PNND01000061.1 GCA_013824045.1 Rhodobacter sp.
GATACCGATGCGGCGCTTCTGGCCCGCTATGCCGCTGGCGATCCGGCGGCGGCGCGGGATTTGACGCAGCGGCTGGTGCCGCGCGCGCTGGGTTATGCGGCCCGTCTGCTGGGCGACGGGGCCGAGGCCGAGGATGTGACGCAGGAAGCCATGCTGCGGCTCTGGCGCGCGGCCCCCGGCTGGCGGGCGGGCGAGGCGCAGGTGTCGACCTGGCTCTATCGGGTGGTGACCAATCTCTGCACCGATCGTCTGCGCGCGCGCAAGCGCCGACCGGCCAGTGCTTTGGACGATGCGCCTGAAGTGCCGGATGGCGACCGGGGCGCGGTGGCCGGGATGATCGAGGCGGACAGGATGGCCGCGTTGCAGGCTGCGCTGGATGCGCTGCCGGAGCGGCAGCGGCAGGCGGTGGTGCTGCGCCACATCGAGGGGTTCACC
This sequence comes from Rhodobacter sp., assembly GCA_013824045.1. Lineage (GTDB taxonomy): Bacteria > Pseudomonadota > Alphaproteobacteria > Rhodobacterales > Rhodobacteraceae > Paragemmobacter. The sequence continues at coordinate 436 of PNND01000061.1, forward strand.
AATCCTGAGATTGCCGAGGTGATGGACATCGGCGTTGAGGCGGTCGAAAGTTTGACTGCCCGCGCGAAACGGGCGCTGAGCGCCATTCTGGCGGGGCGGCGCGAGGAGTTGGGCTATGACGATGAGGACTGACGGATTGCAGGGCCAGAACGGGCCAGCGCGGGACGGACTTGACGATCTGTTCGCCGAGGCGCGCCGCACGACGCGGCCGCCTTCAGAGGCGCTGATGGCGCGGGTGCTGGCCGATGCGATGGAGATGCAGCCGAAGGCGGTGGTCGCGGTGGTGCCTGCATCGGTGCGCGCGCCGGGGGTCTTGTCGCGGCTGGCGGCGCTGTTTGGCGGGGCCGGGGCGTTGGCGGGCATGGGCACGGCGGCGATGGCGGGGTTGTTCATCGGGTTTGTCCAGCCCGAGAGTTTGTCGGTGCTGGGCGATGCGGTGCTCGGCACGCCACTGGAGACGGTGGAACTGGTATCGAGTGTGGATGCGCTGTTGGCTGGGAATTGAGCGATGAGCGAGACGAAGGATATGGATGCCACTCCGCAAGCGCCGCCCGAACCACCGGTGCCGCCGGTTCCCCCGGTGCCGCCTGTGGCCCCCCGTAAGGGGCTGCGGATCGCGCTGGGGATTTCGGTGGCGCTGAACCTGCTGGTGGCGGGGTTGGTGGTCGGCGCGCTGCTGCGCGACGGGGACCCGCGGGCGCGGGTGGTGCGCGATCTGGATTTCGGCCCCTTTACCGAGGCGCTATCGGAGCGCGACCGCGAGGCGTTGCGCCGCGAATTCGTGGCGCGCGCGCCCGAGTTGCGCGATGTGCGCCGGGCGATGCGCGATGATCTGGAGACCTTTCTGACCGTATTGCGCAGCGAACCCTTCGATGCGGCGGCGCTGGCCGGGGTGATGGACAATCAGGACGGGCGGATGGCGCGGCGGGTGGAACTGGGGCAGGACTTGCTGCTGGAGCGGCTGGGGGCGATGACGCCGGACGAGCGCGCCGCCTTTGCCGACCGGCTGGAGCGGCGGCTGCGCCGGGGTGGCGACAAGGACGGGCCGGGGCGGCCGGGCGGGGACGAGTAGAGGTCCGCAGACGGGCCCCTATCAGGCGGCAGAGCGGCCGACGATCACGCGGTTGCGGCCCTGCATCTTGGCGGCCAGAAGGGCGCGGTCGGCCAGATCGATGGCCTCATCCGGCAGGGTGCCGGGACGGGCGAGCGACAGACCGATAGAGATGGTCAGCGCCACCCGTGCGCCATCGGGCAGGGTGACAGGGGAGCCGTTGATCGCCGCGCAAAGGGCATAGGCCTTGTCCTGCGCCTGAGCGAGGGTGCGACCGGGCAGGGCGATCAGAAACTCTTCGCCGCCGATGCGGGCGATCAGGTCGGCCTCGGCCAGCCCGGCCGAGAGGCGGGCGGCCACCTCGATCAGTACGGCATCGCCTGCGGCATGGCCGAAGCGATCATTGACCTGTTTGAAACGGTCGATATCGACGATCAGCACGGCGGGGCCGGTGCCGCTGTCGACAGCGGCCAAAGACATTTCCCCCATGCGGCGCAGGGCGTAGCGGCGGTTGAACAGGCCGGTGAGCGGATCGGTCATCGCCAGACGGATATTGTCGCGCAAGGAGGCGCGGCGGCTGGCGGCGGCGCGGCTGCGGGTAACCATGGCGGCAAGACGCAGGGCGATTTCAGGGTCTGGGGCGCTGGTGGCGATGGCCTCATCTGCGCCGAGATCATAGGCCATGGCGGCTCTGATCGGCCCATCGGTCAAGAGGGCGATGCCGGCATGGCGATTGTCGGGATCGGCGCGCAATTCGGACAGCAGGCTGAAGGCGGCAGCGGCCGTGTCGCCGGTGGCATCAATCAGATAGGCGTCGGGCGGGGCAGTATCAGGGCTGGCCGGTCCGCTGCCCGCGGCGCTGTCCCCCCCCAGCGCAGCCGCCCGCCCGAAGAGCGTGACCCGATGCGGCAGCAAAGGCGTGAGCGCGCGGCGCAGCCTTGGCCCAGCCTCGCCGCGAAAGGCCGTCAGCGCGATGACGCCGGGCCAATCGAAGGGCGCGGCCTGATCCTGCAGGGCAAGAAGCGGGGTCTGCGCGGCCTCGACCGGGTCGCGGCGGCGCAGGAGGCTGCGGACGCGGGCCAGCAGAAGCTGTTCGTCGGCGGGTTTCATGATCACGTCATCGGCCCCTGCGCGCAGGGCGGCGAGGCGGGCCTCGGCGCTGGGCGTGGCGGTGTGGACGATGACGGGCAGGTCGCGGCTGGCGGGATCGGCGCGAAGGGCCTGCAGGACGGCGATTCCGTCCATGTCCGGCAGTTCCAGGTCGAGAAGCAGCAGGTCGGGTTTACGCTCGCGCACGAGGCGCAGGGCGCTGGCGCCATCCGAGGCAAGGAAGGTTTCATGAAACATCGCCCCGAGCCGCACCTTGAGTACGATGCGGTTCGTCGCCACGTCATCTACGATCAGTATCTTGCCTGCCATGGCGTGTCTTGACGATCAGTCCCTGCTACGGTTCGGCGAGTGTGGTTCGCAAACCCTTACCAAGGTGTTAACGGAACCTTTCCAGAACGGGTGCAAGTTGAGCTTTTTTGAAGGGGAACGCGGAATGAAGGCAGAGGCGGCGGAAACGGTGGCCTTGCAGGCGCTGGGCTGGCTGGCGGGGCAGGATGATCTGTTCGGGCAGTTTCTGGGGGCGACCGGGGCAACGGCGGCCAGTGTGGCCGAGGCGGCGGGGCGGCCGGAGTTTCTGGCGGCGGTGCTGGATTTCGTGCTGATGGATGATGCCTGGGTGGTGGCCTTCTGCGACGCGGCGGGCATCGGCTACGGCCTGCCCATGCAGGCGCGGGCGGCACTGCCGGGCGGGCAGATGGTGCATTGGACGTGATTGCCAAGGACGCGGCGGGCGGCCAAACATGGCGCAGCGGAATGGACATATGGCGTAGGGGATGCAGGGCATGATTGACGGTGTGATCTTTGACAAGGACGGCACCCTGTTTGACTTTCGCGCCAGTTGGGGCGCGTGGGCGGTGCGGCTGGTGGATGTGCTGGCGGCCGAGACGGGGATTTCCGCAGGGGTGCTGGGCGCGGCCATCGGTTTCGATCCGGTGGCGCGGCGCTTTGCGCCCGACAGCGTGGTGATCGCGGGCACCTCGGGCGAGATTTCGGCGGCGCTGGCGGCGATGGTGCCGGGATCGGATGCGCGCGATCTGGAGGACCGGATGAACCAGATGGCCGAGGGTGCGCCGATGCTGCCCGCCGTGGACCTGCCCGCCGTTCTGGGCGCGCTGCGGGATCGGGGGTTGAAGATCGGGCTGGCCACCAATGATGTGGAAGGCACCGCTCATGCGCATCTGGCAGCGCATGGGATCGGCGGGCTGTTCGATTACGTCGCGGGTTATGACAGCGGTCATGGCGCGAAGCCCGGGCCGGGCATGTGCGCGGCCTTCGCGCGGCAGTTGGGCCTTGATCCGGCGCGGGTGGTGATGGTGGGCGACAGCCGCCATGACCTTGAGGCCGGGCGCGCGGCGGGTATGCGCGCGGTGGCGGTGCTGACCGGGGTGGCAGGGGCGGCTGATCTGGCCCCCCATGCCGATGCGGTGCTGCCCGATATCGGGCATCTGGGGGCATGGATCGACGGGCTGGCGGGGTAACGCCTGTTCTGCTGCCGTGGCGCGGGCGGCAGCTTCGGATTGGGTATTTGGGCCAAGGTGAATGGGCAGGGCTGGCCCTGTCTGGGGCCGGGCGCCGCGTTTGTTTGGATGCGCTGATGGGGGAGCGGGGGCGGGAAGCCCCTAGCCCGACGGGCGTGGCAGCGGGCGATTGCGAAAAACGACATGTTCGCGTCGTGAGCGGAGTGTCCTTTGCGGCCCCGCTTCGCCATGGTGACCGAAAGCGGGGCGGTCGCCCGACGGAGGATGCCATGAACGAAGAGCCACGCAAGCGCCGCGCCGGGGGACGGGCAGGCAACAAGCAGCGGGCAGGCACAGCGGTCATCGACCAGATGCCGTGGCGGATTCCGGTCAACCCCGATGCGCCGGTAGAGCCACTGGATGCCGAGGGCGTGCAGCGCGTGCACAAGGCGGCGATGCGCATCCTGAAGGAAATCGGGATCGAGTTCCTGAACCCCGACGCGGTGGCCCATCTGAAGCGCGCCGGCTGCAAGGTGGACGGCACCAATGTGAAGATGGACGAAGCGTTCGTGATGGAGATGCTGTCGCATGCGCCATCCGAATTCACCATCACGCCGCGCAACCCGGACCGGGAGTTGATCATCGGCGGCAAGCATATGGTGTTCGTCAACGTCTCAAGCCCGCCCAATGCCTGGGATCTGGAACGCGGCAAGCGGTCGGGGGATTTCGAGACCTTCAAGGAATTCATGAAGCTGACGCAGTATTTCAACTGCATCCATATCGCGGGCGGTTACCCGGTGGAGCCGATCGACATCCACCCGTCGGTCCGGCATTTGGATTGCCTGTATGAAAAGCTGACGCTGACCGACAAGGTGGTGCACGCCTATTCGCTGGGTGCAGAGCGGGTGGAAGACGTGATGGAGATGACCCGCATCGCCGGCGGGCTGACGGAGGCCGAGTTTCAGGCCAAGCCGCGGATGTATACCAACATCAATTCCGTCTCGCCGCTGAAGCACGACTTTCCGATGCTGGACGGGGCGATGCGGCTGGCCAAGCGGGGACAACCGGTGATCGTGACTCCTTTCACGCTGGCCGGTGCGATGGCGCCTGTCACCATGGCAGGGGCGGTGGCGTTGTCGCTGGCCGAGGCTTTGGCCGCGATTGCCCTTTTGCAATATATCGCGCCCGGCTGCCCGGTGGCGATCGGCACCTTTACATCAAATGTCGACATGAAGTCGGGAGCGCCCGCATTCGGCACGCCGGAGTATATGCGCGCTACGCAGATGACGGGGCAGCTGGTGCGCTACTACAAGCTGCCGATGCGGTCTTCGGGCGTGTGCGCGGCAAACGTGCCGGACGGGCAGGCGATGTGGGAGACATCGAACAGCCTCTGGGCGGCGGTGCAGTCGGGGACCAACATGGTCTATCACGCGGCGGGCTGGCTTGAGGGCGGGCTGATCGCAAGTCCCGAGAAGTTCGTGATGGATTGCGAAGTGCTGCAGATGATCCAGCGCTATTTTGAAGAGGCGACCTTTGCCACGGGCGAGGATGATCTGGCATTTGACGCGATCAAGGAAGTGGGGGCGGGCGGGCATTACTTTGGGTGCCAGCACACGCAGGAACGCTATTCCACGGCCTTTTATGCGCCCTTCGTAAGCGACTGGCGCAACTATGAGGCATGGCAGCAGGATGGGTCTGTCTGGACGCCAGAGCGGGCGCATCGGATCTACAAGCAGATCCTTGAGGAATTCGAGGCCCCCGCGATGGACGACACCGCGCAGGAGGAGTTGCGCCGCTTTGTCGCCCGCCGCAAGCAGGAGGGTGGCGCGCCCACCGATTTCTGAGGCGCATCCCCGGGCGGCGCGGGGGAAGAGTTAGTTCTTTTCCGGCGAGCCTGCGCAGGATAGCCTGCGCGCGGGAAGGTCCGCGTGAGCCGAGCCGCCAAGTGGGGAACTTCAACGAATGAGTGGTCTGATGCAGCGGCGTGGCCTGTTGGCGTTCACCGGGGCGCTGGCGGGGCTTTCGCTCTGGCTGCTGGATGAGGTTTCGCTGCGCGGTGGCCTGCCGGACCGGATGCATTTCTTTCTGATGGCGTTTGCCATCGTGTTCTTTGGCGGGCTGCTGGCCATGGCGGGGCCGTTGCGCCCGGGCCGGGCGGCGCTGTCTGCCTTGCCGTTGGCGGCGGGGGTGGCGGGGCTGATGCTGCTGGCATCGTTGCGCTATGACATGGTGGCGGAGTTTCATTTCGCCGACCTGTCCTTTGCTGCGTCCTTTGCGCTGTGCTTTCTGGCGTTGCCCTTTCTGATCGCAGCGGCGGGGCCGGGGTGGCGGGATTACGCCGCGCTGTTTTCGGAAAGCTGGCTTTTGGTGGTGCGGGTGGTGATGGCCTGGGTCTTTGCCGGGCTGATCTGGGGGCTGATCTGGCTGTCGGATGCGCTGCTTGGCCTTGTGGGGCTGGGCGTGATCGATTGGCTGATGGCGGAAGGCGGGCCTTTGCCGGGCATGGTGACCGGGGTGGCGCTGGGCGTAGGCATCGCGGTGACGGTGGAGAATGCCGATCTTTTGTCGCCTGATCTGATCCTGCGGCTGTTGCGCGTGCTGGCGGTGCCGTTGTTGGCTGTGATGGCGGTGTTTCTGGTGGCATTGCCGGTGCAAGGCCTATCGCGCCTGCCCGAGGGGATTTCGGCGGCGGTCATCCTGCTGTTGCTGGTGGCTTGCGCGGTGGCGCTGGTAAGCGCGGTGGTAGAGCGGGATGAGGCGCTGGCGGCGGAAGGGGCGGTGAGCGCCCGCGCGGCGCAGGGGTTGATGCTGCTCTTGCCAGTGCCGGTGGCTTTGGCGGGTTGGGCGCTGGCGCAACGGGTCGTGCAGCATGGCTGGACGCCGGAGCGGCTGTTCGGGGTGGTGCTGGTGGTGCTGGCGGCGGGATATGCGCTGCTCTATCTGCGCGCGCTGCTGGCGGGGGCGGGTTGGCGCGCTTGGGTTCGGCGGGGCAATCTGGGAATGGCGCTGGCCGTGATGGCGGCTGCGGCGCTGTGGTTGACGCCGGTTCTGAATGCCGATGCGATTTCGGCGCGGTCGCAACTGGCGCGGCTGGAGGCGGGGCAGGTGACGGCGGCGGATCTGGACCTTGCGGCGCTGGAGCGTTGGGGGCGGGCTGGGGCGCTGGCGTTGGAGCGGCTGGAAACGCTGGCGCTGGAGCCGGGTCAGGAGGCGCTGGCAGAGCGGATGGCGGCACGGACGCGGGAGCGGGCGGAAAGCGGCGATCCGGTGGTGATCGCGCAAGAGGCCGAGGCGTTGCTGGCCGATCTGCGCGCGGTGATGCCGGTTCAGCCTGCCGGGGCCACGGCCACGCGCGACATGCTGCTCGCGGCGATTCCGGCGATGGAGTTGCAAAGCTGGATCGATGCCTGCCGCAGCCCGCTGCCGGGCACGGAGCGGCCGGGATGCGTGTTCGTGGTGGCTGATCTTTGGAGCGATGAACCGGGGGAGGAGGCGCTGGTCCTGCTGCGCGAGCCGTCGGGGTTCATCCGCTATGAGGGGTTGGGCCTGCGCGGCGGCGAGGTGCAGCGCCGGTCGGTGGCGGCGATGTCTGGTGTCTTGCCGGACCGGGCCGAGGGCGAGGCGCTGATCGGCGCGTTGCAGGACGAACCGGCTGCGCTGGCCCCCGCGCCGCTGAACACGCTGGGCGTGGCCGGGGGGATCCTGCTGCTGCCGTAAGGAATTGTTGACGCGATTCGGCGATCCTGCGGCCCGCAAGGGCAAGACGGGGCCGAAAAGGTCGATGAACGGGCTGATCAACAGGGCGATCCAGTGTTTTCTGCGCGATGGTTGGGGCATGGCGGCCTGGCTGGATGCGGCGCGGGCGGCGGGGGTCGCGCCGCGCGGGTTCGAGCCGATGCTGGATTACCCGCCCGAAGTGACGGCGCGGCTGTTGCAGGCGGCGTCTGACCGGCTGGATCGAAGCGCCGATGATCTGCTGGAAGATCTGGGAACCTATCTGGTGTCGCATCCGTCGCGCGCCGCGGTGCGGCGGTTGTTGCGCTTTGGCGGCACGGATTTCCGCGAGTTTCTGCAATCGCTGGAGGATTTGCCGGCGCGGGCGCGGCTGGCGCTGCCGGATCTGGCCCTGCCCGCGATGCGGCTGGAGCCGGTGGGGGGGGATGAGTTTCGCCTGACCATTGCGCCGGGATTTGCCGGGGCCGGGGCGGTGGCGCTGGGCCTGCTGCGGGCGATGGCGGATGATTACGGCGCGCTGGCGGTGCTGGAGGCGGGGACCGAGGCGAGTGATGGGGCGGCGGAAGGCGCGGCGGTGCTGACGATCCGGCTGCTGGATGCCGATCATGCCGAAGGGCGGGCCTTCACGCTGGGGGCCGTGTGATGGAGGCGCGGTTCGAACTGGGGGCCGAGGCGCTGGCGCGGTTGATGCCGATGCATCTGGCGCTGGATGGTGCGGGGCGGATCCTTTCGGCCGGGGGCACGCTGGCGCGGTTGATCGGGGGGATGGACGGGGCGGCGTTTGGCGATCTGTTCGATCTGCGGCACGGCGCGCCAGTGGGCTCTGTGTCCGCTCTTTTGCGGGTAGGGGGCGGCAAGGTGCAGTTGGAGGTGCGCGGGCGGCCAGATCTGGCCTTTCGCGGGCTGGCTGTGCCGATGGGGCCGGGCGAGGGCGCGCTGGTCAACCTGTCTTTCGGCATCGGCGTGGTGGAGGCAGTCCGGCGCTTTGCGCTGACCGAAGCCGATTTCGCGCCGACCGATCTGACAGTGGAATTGCTGTATCTCTATGAGGCCAAGACCGCCGTGCTGGAGGAGTTGCGGGCGTTGAACGTGCGGCTGCAGGGCGACAAGGTGGTGGCCGAGGAACAGGCGGTGACCGATGCGCTGACAGGTCTGCGCAACCGGCGCGGGCTGGATCTGGCGGTAGAGGCGGTGACGGAGCCGGATTTCGCGCTGGTGCATCTGGATCTGGACCGGTTCAAGGCGGTGAATGACGGGCTGGGCCATGCGGCGGGGGATCATGTGCTGCTGGTGGTGGCGCGCATCCTGAGCGAGGAGAGCCGCCGGGGCGATACGGTGGCGCGGATCGGCGGGGATGAGTTCGTTCTGCTGATGCCGGGGATGGACAGGGCCGAGCCCGCGCTGGCGCGGATCGCGCGGATCATCGACCGGTTGTCGGAGCCGATCCCCTATGGCGATGCGGTCTGCCGGATCGGGGCAAGCGCCGGGCTGATCCTGTCGGCGCAGGTGCCGGGGGCGGATGTGGCGCAGATGCTGGCCCATGCCGATGCCGCGCTGTACGCGGCCAAGCGGGCGGGGCGAGGGCGGGTGCTGCTGTGGCGGCCGGATATGGCGGGGGAATAGCGGCGGGCAGAGGCGTGGCGGGGTGGCCTCTTGCAAGCGGAAGGCAGAGGTCATGGGCAGTGGCGTTCGTGCCGGGCTGTTAGGCCGTGGGCGGAGTTGCGCCGTGCTGCGGGCGGTTCATTGCCGCCGATTTGGAAACAATAAGACAGATCCGGACGCAGTGTGACATGGTTCATGACGGATACAGGGGCAGCAGGATCAGCGCGGCGCGCGCCATGCGGCACCGATATCCGCCACAAACACGAGACCAAGTCTGGGGACCATTGCCATGCGCCCGTTCCGGCCCTTCTTTTCCGCTCTGGCCCTTTGGGCCCTCCTGAGCCCTGCTGCTTTTGCGATGGATGCCCAGAAGGGGGCCTTTCTGCCCGCCAAGATGGCCGCGCCGACCCCGGACGGCGCGACCGGGCTGTGCGACACCTATGCCTGGGCCTGTGCGGGCAAGACCAGCGACGCGCCATTGACGCCGCAGGCGCTGGCCACGGTTGAGCAGGTGAACAAGGCCGCCAATGCCGCGATCCGGTCTGTAACCGATGCAGACCAGTACGGCGTGCATGAACTCTGGGCGCTGCCCGGGGCCGAGGGCGGGGATTGCGAGGATTATGCGCTCTACAAGAAGCGCGCGCTGATCGCGGCCGGGATTTCGCCCGACCGGCTGTTGCTGAGCGTGGTGCTGGACCGCCGCGATGATCCCCATGCCGTGCTGATCCTGCAGACGGAC
>PNND01000236.1 GCA_013824045.1 Rhodobacter sp.
CCAACGCCGATATCGACCATCGCCGAAAAATCCAGCACATCCCGGCTCTTGTACAGGTCATAGGCAAAGGCCCCTGCCATCGTGGGCATCGACAAAAAGAACGAAAACTCCGCCGAGGCGCGCTTTCCCACGCCCAGCATCCGCGCCCCCACAATCGTCGCGCCAGACCGGCTTACCCCCGGCACCATCGCCAGACACTGGATGAACCCGATGATCAGCGCCTTGCGGAACGGCAGCGCCATCGCCTCTTCATGCACCGGCTCGGGTGCCACTCGGTCGATCACCAAGAGCACGAACCCCCCCAAGATCAGCATCACCGCAATCAGAACCGGCGTCTCGAACAGCACCGTCTTGATGATGTCATGGGCCAGCACCCCGATCACCACTGCCGGAAAGAACGCCAACAGCACCGATGCTACGAACCGCGCCGAAGCCGGGTCGCTGTGCATGGTCGAGGCCACTTTCCACAACTTGCCCGCATAAACCGTCAGGATCGCCAGAACGGCGCCCAGCTGGATCACCACCTCAAAGGTGCGACCGGGGCTGTCAAACCCTAGAAAATGCCCGACCAGCAACAAATGCCCGGTCGAAGACACGGGGATGAACTCGGTCAACCCCTCGATCAGGCCCAGAAGGGCAGCGGTCAGCGTGTTTTCCATCTGTCCTTCCCGGCGGTAGATCGGACGCTTAACGCGCGCAGCGCATCAAACCTTCCGCAGGTTCTTGGCCGATTCCTTGATCGCCGCATATTGCCCCGACGGGCGATAGCGCCACAGATATTCCGGCAGTACCGGGCCCATCGCCACAGGCGTGATCCCCAGATCGGCAAACCCCTTCGCTCCGGGCGCCACCACATTGTCGGTCCGCAGGTTGCGCACCTGATCGCGCGTGATCATGCCGTTGTTGAACAGGCCCAGCGTCAGGGTCTGCACCAGATCCAGTACGCCGCCCATAATGGATGCCGCAAAGAAGGGAATGTTCAGGATCAGGCGGCGGCGACGGATCTCGGTCAGCATCCGCTGCATCAATTCCCGGAAGGTCGCCACTTCCGGCCCGCCCAACTCATAGATGCCCGGCGCCGCGGCCCCGGTGATCCCTTTCACCGCCGCCTGCGCCACGTCATCCACATGCACCGGCTGGAAGCGCGTCGCAGCCCCCACCACCGGCAGAACCGGCGAGAACCGCGCCATCGCGGCAAAGCGATTGAAGAACCCGTCCTCGTTGCCGAAGATGATCGATGGGCGCAGGATCATCGCCCCTGGAAAGGCCGCCAGAATCGCCGCCTCACCCGCCGCCTTGGTTTGCTGATATTCGGATGCGCTGTCCTGATCCGCGCCAATGGCTGAAACATGGACCAACTGGCCCACACCTTCTTCGGCCGCGATCCGCGCGATGCGCGCGGCTCCGCTGGCCTGAACCGAGTCAAAAGTGTTCTTCCCAGCCTTGTTCAGGATACCCACGCAGTTCACCATCGCATCCGCCCCCCGCATCGCAGCGCGGACCGACGCATCGTCGCGGATGTTGCAGGCCACAGGCTCCACCTGTCCGACCACGCCATAAGGCTTCACGAACAGCGCCTCATTCGGGCGGCGCACGGCCACTCGCACGCGCCAGCCTTCCTTGGCCATGCGACGCGCGATGTACCGCCCGACAAACCCCGACCCGCCATAGATGGTGACAAGCTTGTTCATGTCCGGTTCCCCAATCTGCCAGGCTCAACGATTTCCCGCAGTGATTACACGCTTGCGCCGCCAAGGCCAAGCATCCGCTGTGCCGCAGGGCTGGGTGTCAGTTCCCGGAGCCACGATTTTTCTGCGAAAGATCCGAAAAGACGTTCTGCGAACGTCCGCCTGCCCGAATTTTCGCAGAAAACTCGCATATCAATGCAGGTTCAAAAGAAAAACCCCGCGCAACGGCGGGGTCTTTCACGATTTCAGACCGTGTCGCTGGCTCAGGCCGTCTTGCCCTTCACGCCCGCCCAGATCCGCTTGTTCGTCAGATAGAGCAGCGATGCCAGGATCAGCAGGAAGATCACCGCCTTGAACCCCGCTTCGCGACGGTCCATCAGCTTCGGCTCTGCCGCCCACATCAGGAAGGACGACACATCTTCTGCCATCTGGCTTTCCGTCGCCGCCGTGCCATCCTGATAGGTGATCAGATCATCCATCAGCGGAGGCGGCATCGCGATCCAGCTGCCAGGAACGGTGGAAACCCCCTTCTCATCCTTGCAGGTGTCCGGAATGGCGCCCTTGTCGAACGACGTGTTGTAGTAGAAGCCGTCGATGCCATCAGGGGCACATTCCGGGTTCTCCTCGTAATGGGTCAGAAGGGAATACATGTATTCCGCCCCGCCCATGCCGTTGAACAACTGGCTCATCCCCGTGCCGTAGGGGCCAGAGAAGCCCGCCCGTGCCTTGGTCATCAGCGAAAGGTCCGGGGCGCCTTCCATCCCCGATCCCGGGAAATGGTCGGTCGGCGTGCCTTCCCGATCCTCACCGGTTTCCGCATCCGTGATGGTGAACTGCGTGGCAAAAGCGCGGACCTGATCCTCGGGCAACTGCGGGCCACCCTCATCGGCCAGCGTGCGGATCGGCACATACTTCAGGCCGTGGCACGCTGAGCAGACTTCCATATAGACCTGCAGCCCACGCTGAAGCTGGAACTGGTCGAACTTCCCGAACGGCCCTTCGTGGGCAAAGTCCACATCGGTGATTTCCTTGTGACCGCCCGCTGCCAGCGCTGCCCCGGAGGACAGCGCCAGAACAGCAGCGGCACTGAGTGCGAAATTCCTGATCATCTTCCTCAGTTCCCTTCTCACTCGGCCGGCTGGGCCACGACGTTTCCGCCGGAACCGCCACCATGTTTGCCGTAGTGCGCATTGAAGTCATCCTCGATGGTCGCAGGCTGCGGCATCGGCTTCTCGATCACGCCCAGCAGCGGCAGGATCACCAGGAAATAGGCGAACCAATAGGCCGATGCGATCAGCGAAATGGTGGCGTAGGGCTCTTCTGCCGGCATCGCGCCCACCCACATCAGAACGATGAAGTCGACAACCAGCAGCGCAAACCACCACTTGAACATCGGGCGATAGCGGCCCGACCGCACCGAAGAGGTGTCCAGCCACGGCGCCAGCGCCATCACCGCAATCGCCCCGAACATCGCGATCACGCCAAAGAACTTGGCATCCACGATCCCGAAGGTGATCCACTCCACTGCAATCACCACCCAGACGTCGGCGGTAAAGGCCCGCAGGATGGCGTAGAACGGCAGGAAGTACCATTCCGGCACGATGTGCGCAGGCGTCGCCAGCGCGTTCGCTTCGATATAGTTGTCGGGGTGGCCGAGATAGTTGGGCATGAAGCCCACAACCGCGAAGAACACCGCCAGAATGATCGCCAGCGCGAACAGGTCCTTGATCACGTAATAGGGCCAGAACGGAACGGTATCCTTCGCCGCCTCTTCCTTCGACCCGCGGCGCACTTCAACCCCGGTCGGGTTGTTGTTGCCGGTGGTGTGGAAGGCCCAGATATGCACAGCCACCAGACCGGCGATGACGAAGGGCAGCAGGTAATGCAGGCTGAAGAAGCGGTTCAGCGTGGCATTGTCCACCGCCGGTCCGCCCAGAAGCCAGGTCTGGATCGCTTCGCCGATACCCGGGATCGCGCCGAACAGCCCGGTGATCACCGTGGCGCCCCAGAACGACATCTGCCCCCAAGGCAGAACATAACCCATAAAGGCGGTGCCCATCATCAGCAGATAGATCAGCATACCGATGATCCACGTCACTTCACGCGGGGCCTTGTAGGACCCGTAGTAAAGACCGCGGAAGATGTGCAGATACACCGCCACAAAGAACAGCGACGCACCGTTCTGATGCAGATAGCGGATCATGTAGCCGCCGTTCACGTTGCGCATGATGTGCTCAACCGACGCAAAGGCATAGTCCACATGCGGCGTGTAATGCATCACAAGAACGATGCCGGTGATGATCTGCAGCGCCAGACAGAAGGTCAGCACAATGCCCCAGATCCACATCCAGTTCAGGTTCTTGGGCGTCGGCAGCATCAGGGTGTCATACATCAGCCCAACGATCGGCAGCCGCTTGTGCAGCCACTTTTCGCCACCCGACTTGGGCTCATAATGGTCGTGCGGAATTCCAGCCATATGTCTGTTCCTTACCCAAGCTTGATCGTGGTTTCGTCCACAAAGGACGCAATCGGAATGTCAAGGTTGCGCGGTGCCGGCCCTTTGCGGATGCGCCCGGCACTGTCATAATGCGACCCGTGGCAGGGGCAGAACCAGCCGCCGAATTCACCGGACCCGTCGCCGATCGGCACACAGCCCAGATGGGTGCAGACGCCGATCATCACCAGCCACTCACCCGCTTCATCCAGCGTGCGGTTCACGTCGCTGGCATCGCTGTTGGGCTTGTTGGGGTTTTCCGACATCGCATCGGGCAGGTCTGTCAATGCAACGGCCCGCGCTTCCTCGATCTCTTCCGGGGTGCGGCGGCGAATGAACACCGGTTTGCCCAGGTATTTCACAGTGAGCTGCGTACCGACCTCGACGCCGGACACATCGACGAAGATCGATGCGAGCGCCTGAACATCGGCCGAAGGATTCATCTGGTTGACCAGCGGCCAGACAGCGGCGCCCGTGGCAACCGCACCGGCCCCTGCGGTGGCATAGTACAGGAAATCCCGCCGGGTACCTGTGTTGTCTTCAGCGTGGGACACGAGAACTTCTCCCTATTCCAGATCCGCGGGGAAGTCCCGCGACTCGAAAATCCATGTGGGCCGCAGTTTCCCGCAGCCATACCGGGCGGCTTTTAGACCGGTCGCACCAGATCGTCCAGCGGACAAACGGGCGCATCCCCGCCAAAATGCCAAGGAAATCACGCCCTGTGGCAGTTGGGCGAACTTTCCAAAGCCCGAGTCTGGGTCGCGCGCGGCCCCGCTCAACCCCCTGCGACAAGTCGTAGCGCACAATCTCCACACACCGGCCCCGCACTCTGGCCAAAAGCAAGGGATCAGCGCCGCCCCCTGCAACGCGGCGCAATAAGAAACGGCAAACGCGTAAATTCCGTTAATCCGCGCGCCGGATCATTCCGGCAATACTGCTTCAGGCTGGAACCGTGGCCCGCATCGACGCGCGGGCGCCAAAGCCCGCGAACCAGCCCGCCAGCCGGGGCCGCCCATTGCGCCAGTCCCGCACGTGATGGCGAAAATCCAGATAGCCCAGCGCACAGCCCACCGCGATCTGCCCGGCATCCAGCGGCCCCTGCAGATGCGCCACCCAGCGCGTTTCAAGCGCATCCAGTGCGCGGTCCACCTTAGCCCATTGCCCCTCGACCCACGGGCCATAGCGCAATTCTTCCGGGCGGATGCGCCCCTCATACACCATCAACAAAGCAGCATCGAGGATGCCATCCCCCGTCGCCTCCACCGTCAGCGTATCCCAAAGCCGCGCGCCTTCGGGATACAACCCGCTAGCAGCGCGGTCATCCAGATAGCGACAGATCACCCGGCTGTCATAAAGCGCCGGCCCGTCCGGCCGCTCCAGCGCAGGCACCTTGCCCAGCGGATTGGCATCCAGCGGTGCGCCAGCCGGATCGACGGGGTTACCAGATCCCGCCACCAACTCGACATCGCCGATCTGCCCCGTCTCATGCAGCAGGACCATCACCTTGCGCACATAGGGCGAGGTGGGCGAGAAATAGAGACGCATGGAAGACCTCTCCACTGGAACAATTGCCCGACCCTAGTCACGCCCCCAACCGCCCCGCAAGGCGGTTTTTGACCCAAAAACCGCCCTCACCCCAGTCGCCGCATAAGCGCAGCGATCTCCCCCGCCATCCCGCCCTGCGCCTCCAGCGCGGCGATGACGCCCGCCCGTGCCTCGGGCGTCTTGTTCTGGTTCAGCTTCCATGTCCCATCAACCGACGTGACCTCCAGCCGGAACGGCAGGATGCCCCGCATCATCCGCGCCATCACTCCTTCGCCCATCTTGGCCTTGGTCCATGGCCGTTTGCCCGCCAGCCGCCCCTCGAATTCTTCGGTCAGCGCATCCACCTGCGGCTCCAGCCCGTCATCCGGCAGCGGATGCAGCACGCCGCGCAGATGCACCGCCACATAGTTCCATGTCGGCACCTGATCCGGCACCCCGTACCAATCGGGCGAGATATAGGCGTCCGGTCCCTGCACCGCCAAAAGAGCAGGCGCAGGCAGATCGGCGCGCGCAATGTCGTTCGACCGCGCCAGATGCACTTCGACCGCGCCGTCAGGCAGGATCACAAACGGCACATGCGCCGCAATCGGGCCGGCCGCGCCGTTGATGCACAGCATCCCGAACCCCCGCGCCGCCGAAAAGGCGAGATTCTCGTCACGGCCTGTGCCGCGAAAGGCGGGATTTGGATGCATCGGCGTCTCTCCAAGCGTTTCGATGGGTCGTGGTTAATGCCTCTGCAAGACGGCACCACTGGCAAATACAACGCAATGCAACGCTTGTGTGAATTTTGGGTAACGGCACGCCTCCGTTACAGTTGGTAAACACAACCTTCATCCATCTGTCATCCGCAAGGCCTACCCCCCGATGAAATGCAATCGCATCTTATGGGGGACAGCATGAATCGTTTTCTGAAAGCCGGAATCCTGAGCCTTGCCACTTTGGCAGGCGCCAGCCTCGCCTCGGCGCAAGACGTCATCCGTTTTGCCGTGACCGATATTGACGGCGCCGAAGCAGTGCAGCGCGAAATGGGGCCGTTCAAGGACGCGTTCGAAAAGATCTCCGGCCTCAAGGTCGAGTTTTTCCCCGTGTCTGGTCGCACTGTCGCGGTCGAGGCGATGGCCGCCGAGCAGGTGGATTTCGTGCTGACCGGGCCTGCGGAATACGTCGTGTTCAACGCCCGTCTGGATGCACAGCCGGTGGTTACGTGGAACCGTCCGGATTACTATTCCAACATCGCCGTCCTCGATAGCTCCGCCTTCCAGACGGCCGAGGATCTGAAGGGTCAGATGATCTCTTTCGGTGAAATCGGATCCACCTCGCAGCACCTGTCGCCCGCCACCATTCTGGCCGAAGCCGGGCTTGAATATGCAAGCGACTATGAACCGGTGTTCCTGAAGCGCAACATTGCGATGGAAGCGCTGATCAAGGGCGAAATCGCCGCCATCGGCCTTAACCTGACGCATATCAACCAGATTACCGAGGCCTTCCCCGACCATAAACTCCGCGTTCTGCTCAAGGGTCCCGAACTGCCGAACGACATTCTCCTCGCCTCTTCCAAGGTCCCGGCCGAGGTCGTCGATATCGTGCGCCGCACCTTTGCCGACCATGGCGAAGAACTGATCGCCGCCATCACCTCGACCGAGGAAAATGAAAAGTACATCGGCGGCAGCTTCACCGCCGAGGTCACCGATGCGGATTACGACAATGTCCGCAAGATGTTCGAAAATGTCGGCGTGACCGAGTTCACCCAGTTCGTGGGCGAGTGATCCGCGTATGAACGCGCCTCTCCGCGCTGCCGCCAACAAGACAGATCCCGCGCTCGCGGGGTCTGTCCTTTCCGTGTCGCAACTGGCCAAGTCCTTTGATGGGCGGATAGTCCTGAACGGGCTGGATTTCACCGTTAAGGCCGGCGTGGCGACGGCGCTGATCGGGGCCAACGGGTCAGGCAAATCGACCCTGATGAAATGCCTTATCCGGCTGATCGAACCCTCGACCGGCCGGATCGAGATGCTGGGTCAAGACGTGCTGTCGCTATCGCCGCGCGGCCTGCGGGCCTTTCGGGCGCAGGTGGGCGTGGTCTGGCAGAAGCACAACCTCGTGCCGCGTCTTTCGGCCCTGTCGAATGTCGTCCACGGCGTTCAGGCACGCATGTCCGGCCCCCGCGCGTGGTTCCAGTCGCTCGCCCCCGATACCGTCCGCGCCGAGGCGCTGGATTGCCTCGACCGCGTCGGTCTGGCCGATCGCGCCCTGCAACGCGTCGATAGCCTGTCGGGCGGTCAGCAGCAGCGCGTCGCCATCGCCCGGATGCTGATGCAGCGCCCGCGCATCATTCTTGCCGATGAGCCCGATGCCAGCCTCGATCCGCAATCCGGAGAGGAAGTCATGCGGCTTCTGTCCGGGCTGGCCCGTCAAGACGGGCTGACGCTGATCATCATCTCGCATCGCATGGAACACACGCTGGAATTCTCGGACCACATCCTTGGCCTGCAACAGGGCAAGATCGTGATGGACCGCCCCACGCCGGGCACAGATGCCGCCCAGTTGCGGCGGTTCTTCGAACATCAGGAATAGCCCTATGGCAAACGGAACGGTCACTATTCCCCGGTTCGAACACCGCAGCATCGGTGAATACATCGGTATTGTCGTGGTGCTGGCGCTGGTCGTCTCCAGCATTGCATCGACCGCCCCGCAGCTTGATGCGCTGGGCCGGGGGATCGAACGGTTGTTCGCACCCTCTGGCCTGCTTGCGCAGATGTTCCCGCCTGACATCAGCCGGATTGACCGTATCTCGCTGAAACTGCTGGAAACCCTGCAGATGGCCGTAGCCGGGGCGGCGCTTGGCCTGATCTTCGCCGTGCCCTTCGCCATTCTGGCGACCGACCGCCTGTCGCCCCATCCCCTTGTCCGTGCTGCCGCGCGCGGCGTCATCGCCTTGTTCCGCACCATCCCCGATCTGGTCTGGGCGATCTTCTTCATCATCATGGTGGGCCTTGGCCCCGCCGCAGGCGTGCTGGCTATCATGGTCGACAAGATCGGCTTTGCCGGCCGCTTCTTCGCCGAAGCGATGGAAGAGGCCGATACCGGCCCGCAAGATGCCCTGCGCGCCATCGGCGCGAGCCGGATGGGCATCATCTTTTCCGCCGTTTTCCCGGCCTGCCTGCCCTCTTTCACCGCCACCTCGCTTTTCGCACTGGAAAAGGCCGTGCGCGGATCGGCGGCGCTGGGGCTGGTGGGCGCTGGCGGGATCGGGGTGGACCTCAAGGTCGCCTTCGATCTGTTCAACTATGACGAGGCGCTGACCATCATCCTGATGCTCTTCGCACTCGTGATGATCGTCGAACAAGGGTCCAGCTGGATCCGCTCCAAACTGATCTGAAAACGGGGGCTGTCATGACAACCGACACCGCGCATCGCTATTGGAACGAAGAATGGCGCAAGGCTGACGGCTCCTCGAAATGGGCGCAGGCCGAGGAAGAGGTGCTCACCCATGCCGCCACCTTGCCCAAGGGCGCGCGGGTGCTGGATCTGGGGGCCGGGATCGGGCGGCACGCGCTGGCTTTGGCGCGCTTGGGCTGCAAGGTGCAGGCGCTGGACGCCGCCGTGGAATCCACCCGCGTGATCGGCCTTGCCGCCCGCGCCGAAGGCTTGGAGATCGGCGTCCAGCAAGGGTCGATGACCGAACTGCCCTATCCCGATGGCAGCTTTGACCATGTCCTGTCCTGGAACGTGATCTATCACGGCGATGAAACCGTCCTGCGCGCCACGCTGGCCGAGGTGGCGCGTGTCCTGCGCCCCGGCGGCACCTTCATGGCCACCATGCTGTCGGCCCGCCGCATCCCGGTGGAACAGGCCAAGGCACCGGGGCGCGAGATTTCGCGCAACACTTGGGTGTTCGATGGCGAAGGCGACAAGGTCCACCCCCATTACTTCTGCGATGCCCGCGATCTTCTGGCTCTTTTCGCGGGGTTCGAGCCGCTTTCCCTGATCGACCGGGAACATGAAACCCCCGGCTCGTGGCATTGGCACATTCTGGCGGAGCGTATCTGATGGAGGCCATCCTCATCGAAGGCGCGCGGGTCATTTTCGAAGACCGCACCGAACGCGCCTCCGTCCGCATCGAGGCAGGCCGCATCACCGGGCTGGATGTCGCACGCGATGGTGCCGCCCTGATCGACGCGCGGGGAAAGACCCTTGCACCCGCTTTTGTGGATATCCACGGCGATGCCTTTGAACGTCAGATCATGCCCCGCCCCGGCGTGACCGTTCCCATCGACGCGGCCCTTCTGGAAACCGACCGCCAGCTTGCCGCCAACGGC
>PNND01000036.1 GCA_013824045.1 Rhodobacter sp.
GGCAGGGTTGCGGTGACAAAGACGGCTGCAACATTGCGCGGGCGAAACTCTTCGCCCGCAACATTTGCGCCCAGCCGTTCAAGCAGATTTGCCATGATCTCTTCGGTGAAGGGGGCATTTCGCAGCCCATCCCCTGTTCCATTGAGCCCGACCACAAGCCCATACCCAACCAGATCATTGCCGCGCACGCCATCAACCTCGACCAGATCCTTGATCCGGATGGCCTCTGCCTGACCGGGACCGGCGAGGAGAAGAACGACCAGAACCTGCCGCAACATCATAGGTAATCCACGAGGCTGAGGCGGGAGAGACGGCTGGTCAGGGTATAGATCATCTCAAGCCGTGCTTCCGTGGCCTGCAGGCGGCTGGAGGTTTCATAGCCATCAACGGCGATCAGGTCTGATCTTGCCTGCTGCAAAACAAGCTGTTCCGCGGCGTGGCGGGATTGCGCCGCCGTCAGGCGGGCTTCGGCCATGCCAATCCGCGCGGAAAGGCTGACACGGTCGCTGGAAGAGGTGGTAAGCGAGTCGCCCGCCAATCTGGCAAGGGCAATCTGGTTGCTGTGTGCCGCATAGTCCGGATCAGACATGAGGGCGCCGAGAATAAGCCCCCGGAATGTGCCCCGCAGCGCGGGGTCGGCGGCGGTGACATCGAGGTTTGCCATTTCGTTTGGCCCGATCGGCACAGGTGAAGTGTCCGCAGTTCCGCGATAAATCTGCGCTTGAAAGCCGTTCGGATCGGCGAGCCACGCATCGAGCGCGGCAGCGGCATCTGCCGGGAGGCCGGGTTGCCCAATCGCGGCCTTGGCGGATGCCAGAATTGTGGCTGTATCCGGCAAAGGGGCGCGGTCGTTGGCCATGCCGGCAAAGAGGCTCTGGTCAGCCACCCGGGTATTCAGTGCGGCGACGGCATCTTCGAGCGCCGCCATGGCCGCGCGGGCAACGGTGAAGAGACCAGACGCCTCGCCCGACTGGGCGGCGCGCAGAAGGGCGGTGGCGTTTGACGATGCCGCGTCAGAGATCCGGCCAAGACTGGCCTGCATCGCGGCGGCCCGTGTTGCATTCTGATCCGCCACGGCGACATAGGCGGAGGCGCGCGACAATTCTGCTTCGATCACCGCAAGGGGGGAAATCCGGCCGCCCAGATGGTGGCCGGGATCGGCAACTGTGCCGCGCGCAAGATCAGCGGTCAGGTCACCGAGCTCGCGGCTGGTGGTTGCGTTGTGCCGGCGCAGCAGGAAAACCTGCGCCATGTCACCAATGGAAACGGCGGTCATCTTACACCTCTAGCAGGGTCTGGAGCAGGCCATCGATGACCTGCATCACACGGGCATTGGCGGCATAGGCTTTTTCGATCTGGAGGAGATCCTGAAGCTCTCTATCGGTGCTGACACCGCTTTCGGCTTCGGATTCGGCCATAACGGAGGCGCGGGCGGTGGCGCGCGTGGCATCGATTTCGGCCGCCACACGGCGAGAAGAGAGATCATCCAGCAAATCAGACGCAAGCCCGGCCAGACTGCGGGGGCTGGGCGCAGAAAGTGCATTTTGCAGGGCACGCAACTGCCGCCCATCGCCAACAGGGCCGGGTTGGGCTGCACCAAGACCATCGCGCAGCAATCGCAGATCGCCACCCCTGTCCGGATCGGCAAGGGGGTTCAGGCTCAGACGCGCGGATAGGCCGCTTGTGGCCGCCGGATCAATCGGGCCGCCCGCATCGGTAAACAGGCCGGGCGCGCCTGCGCCAAGGGTGGAATCCGCTGCGGCCAGACGGTCTGTCAGGCTGACAGCGAGCGTATCAAGCCGCGACTGCAGGTCAGGGGTGATGGTGTCGCGCAAAGTGAAGGCAACGTGGAGAGTGCCCCCCGCGATCAGGCTGGATGGACCGATGGAAAGCGGCTGCCCGTTCAGCGTGAGGCCGGAGAGCGGTGCGGTGCTTGACGCACTGATGGTCATGGCCGGAGTGAAGCTGAAGGTTGCCGGGCGGCCATCCAGAAGCACCGCACCGGACAGGGCGAACAGGGCGGTTTGGCCGTTGCTGCGGACCACTTCCCGCAACGGAATGATCTGGGCGACCTGATCGACCAGAACCTGACGCTGATCGACAAGCTCCGCCGCATCCCGCCCGGCTGACCGCAGTGCGACGATCTGCTGATCAAGGCCGGCGATGCCGGACAAAGTCCTGTTGAGCAGGCCCACCTCAGCCCCGATGCGGGCATCTGAATCGGCGCGGGCTTGCTGGACCGTTGCGGAGGTCTGTGCGAACTGACGCGCCAGTCCCTGTGCCGCCGTTGTCACCGCGGCAAGATTGGCGGTGTTATCGGGGGCGGCGGCGGCACGGATCAACGCACCGTCAAGCGTGGCGATCGAGTCCGTGAGGCTGGAACCTTCACCGGGCGTTCCAAAGGCGCGATCGATGCGAAGGAGTTGTTCAGAGAGGAAACTGGCCGCCCCGGCCTCTGCCCCCGCGCTGCGGCGACCGAGGGTGAGGGCGGCGTTGTCCTGACGCTGAACCCCAAGAACCTGCACGCCGGGCGCGAAGGCGCCTGCTTGCAGCATTACCTCGCGGCGCGCATAGCCCGGCGTTGCGGCATTGGCGATATTGGAGGAGACAACCTCGGCCCGGCGGGCGGCCGCAGACAGGCCGGACTGTGCGGCATTGAGGGCGGATGAAAGGGCCATGGCCTACCTAGCGTTTGATGTTCGTGGTTTCTTGCAGCATCTCATCCACCGTCTGGATCACCTTGGCGTTTGATGCATAGGCGCGCTGCGTTTGGATCATTGCGGTAAGCTCGGCGGCGACATCGGTGGTCGATCCTTCGCGGGTATAGCCAGAGATCAGGCCCGTCGGACCTGTCCCCGCGTTCCATAAGGTGAAGGCGCCCGATTGCGGCGTGATCTGGTAGGTCTGGTTTGACAATGCCTGCAAACCATTGATGTTTGGCACATCAATGAGCGGAATCTGGTAGAGGCGTTGCGAGAAGCCGGTATCGTAGCTGGCGATCAGGAAGCCGCCTTCGTCAACTTCGAGGCCTGTCAGGCTGCCAATCGGAGACCCATCCTTGAAGACCCCGACCGGCGCATATCCACTGTCGAGCTGCGTCAGCCCGTTCGACGCACCGGGCGAGCCGAGGCTGATCGTGATCGGCCCACCGGCGACATTTATGGTAAGTGTGCCATCAGCCGGATCGTAGGCCCCGCCGGAAATGGCCGTAACGGATTCGATCGCCCCACCCACGCCGCGGGTATCATCGAAGGTGATGGAATACTCACCAACAAGAGCGCCGGCCTGAGCAGAGTCGCGGATTTCCATCGTCCAGGCATTGGAAGCCGCGCCGGCTGTCGGGACGGTGGGGGTGAAGGTGATCTGGAGCGTCTCTGACGTGCCAAGATTGCCGAAGTATTCCACAGAAAGCGGCAGGCTGTCACCGTTCGCGCCAACTGTCGTGGCGGTGGCGGGAAGGTTAACACCCAATCGGATCGAGGTGGTGGGATCACCGACACGTTGATTTGTGTCGATCCGGATGGGAACCAAGCCAAGCTCGGAATCGCGCGGGAAGCCGGGTATGGTGCCGTCCGGGTTGGCAGGCCAGCCCAGCAAGCGCAAACCGGTTTCCGACGTCATGTAGCCTTGAGCATCCACGCGGAAAGAGCCGGTGCGCGACAGTTGCATCGCGTGTTCATCCCCCGCCGATCCCAAAGCACCGGAGGGGCGAACAGGAAGCATCCCGCGCCCGGACACCGCCAGATCAAGCGGATTGGAGGTGGCCACCAGCGGACCGGCATCGTCGATGATGCGTGAGGCATTCGCACGGACCCCACCGGCCGTAAAGCCACCTGAAGAAACACCTCCAGCCACCATAACACTTTCAAAATCGGTGCTGGCGCGGCGATATCCGAAGGTGTTCGAGTTGGCGATGTTGTCCGCAATGGTGGCAAGCCTGGTCGCGTTGGCGTTGAGGCCCGCAACCCCAGCGTTGAGCGAAGACGAAATCGACATGAGAAGCCTTTCTGCAGCCTGAACCTGAGTCGGCTGTCATCTTGGCTTGTGCGGAGTTAACGCCTGCCTAATCGCTCAAATGCCCCCGATTGCCGATTGTCGGCGCAGCAACGTCACCTCGATGCGGTTGTTGCGAACGGATGTTGGATCGGCCGTGGCGGGGCGACGGTCGGCAAAGCCCGTGACCCGCTGCATCCGTGCCGGATCAAGCCCAGCTTCACCCAGCATTTCACGCAGGATTTGCGCGCGGGCGGTGGAGAGATCCCATGTGGGGTCCGCGCGCAGGGTGATCGGATAGGCACGAACATGGCCGGAAATGGCGATCCGGTTGGTGGCAAGCGCGGTGACATCAACCAGCATGGCGGCCAGATCATACAGGATCGGGCTGGGATCGGCTCTGTCCGGGGCGAACAAGGTCTGCTCTGGCGTGTCAAAGAGTTCGATCACCAGCCCTTCATCGGACAGACGCGTGACCACATGCCGAAGCAGCCGGTCAGAGACCATGCTTTCACCAGTATAGGCGGCAAGCTGGCGTTCCACCTCGCGCAGGATCGCCTCTTCTGCGGCCACTTCGCCGGGGGTAGGCCCGCCTTCGGCCTGGGAGCGGGTGGTCTGGATCGGATCGAAAGCCGAACCACCGACACCATTTTGCGCCAATGTCTCTTCGGACATGATGGAATCGCCGCCAAAAGCGCCATCGCCGCCACCCGAAACCCGGTTGATTGGGATCGTGGGGTCGAAGAAATCAGCAATCCCCTTGCGCTGTTTTTCCGTTGTCGCGTTCAGCAGCCACATCAACAGAAAGAAGGCCATCATCGCGGTCACGAAGTCAGCATAGGCCACCTTCCACGCGCCACCATGGTGGCCACCGCCACCGACAACCTTTTTCCGTTTGATGACAACTGGCGCGGCATTCCCTTGCCTGGCCATTCCACCACCCATCCTTACACCCGTCTGGCAAGGTATCGTGGGATGGTGAAGCAAGGACTAAAGGATTGGATTGTCGGGAAATCCGTTCAGACCGCGCAAGAGCGGGCGGGTGGTAAGGCCGATTGCTGCGTAATCGGCGCAGAACTGGCGAAGGACCGCATGGGTCAGCCCGGAATCGAGCAAGACCGGATGGGCCGGCGACATCACTTCGAATCTGGCACGCGGCTGCCCGGTTCGGGTGGCGAGGAAATCGGCCAGATCCTTTGTCACCCATCCGGTGACGCCGATCAGATAGAGATCAAACCTTTGCAGACCCCGGTCAAGTGCGACAAGCCCAAGGTCCGGCAGACGCGACATCAGATGGTCGCGCATCGCCGGCCCAATCCCGGCTGCACAGGCCCCGGTCACCCGGTCGGGCCGCGCGCCGATCATGTGCAACATCTCTGTCAGGCGGGCGTGCTGGTCGGGCGCGAGGGGATGGGTGGCGAACAGGTCTGACATCGCAGTATCTCTGTCTGCATACAGCAGGATGAGGCCACGGATCGGTTCCAGACGATCCCGCAGCGCGCGCAACTGCTGCTGGCTGAGGTCTGGCAGGATCAGCCCGCCCGGACGGACAAGCGCCTGCGCGATATCGGCCGGATCGCGCGAAAGGACAGCCGCAAGACGGGCCACCGCCCGGCGCGAGTCGGCCCAGACCGAAAGGTGAACCGACAGGTCAAACTGCGCTGTCCGGTCACCGTCAGGGCGCAGATACAACTGCAGACCAAGGGCAGACAGCACCGAGCAAAGGCGTTGCGCGTCCTCTTGGCGCAGCCCCCGTGCGATGGG
This sequence comes from Rhodobacter sp., assembly GCA_013824045.1. Lineage (GTDB taxonomy): Bacteria > Pseudomonadota > Alphaproteobacteria > Rhodobacterales > Rhodobacteraceae > Paragemmobacter. The sequence goes on from PNND01000036.1 coordinate 5,758, forward strand.
GCCGGGACTCGTGGACAGACGGCGGAAGGCAAGGCCTTCGGTGATGCCCAAATGCGACGCCAACACAGGTGCAGCCAGCGCCGGAACCACCGCCGGTGCGGCGAGGTGCAGGGAAAATCTGGCCGATCCGGTGGTGGTACTGTGCATGGCGCCACGCGTTTCCTTTGTGCTTGTTCTTTCCGAAAGATGTAAAGAACAAGTATCAAATTGATTGTTAGCGCGGCGCCTTGGCTCTGTTAAGGATTATTTTGGTCGCCTAGTCTTCGGACGATCGCGCCCAGAGGTTGATGTCCTCTTCCCGGCTGATGCGGTCGATGGCGGCCAGTTCATCGGCGGTGAAGGTGAGATTACCAATGGCACCCGCACAATCTACAACTTGTTCGGGTTTGGACGCGCCGATCAGGGCGGTGGTAATGCCGCCGTCGCGCAAAACCCAAGCGAGGGCCATTTGCGCCAGAGTCTGACCGCGCGCTTGCGCCAGATCGTTCAGCGCGCGGACGGAGGCCAGTGCGCTTTCGGTGATGGTGGCGGGATCAAGCGATTTGCCCTGCGCGGCCCGGCTGCCATGCGGGATGCCGTTCAGGTATTTCTTCGTCAGGATTCCCTGTGCCAGCGGGGTAAAGGCGATGGACCCCAGCCCCAGCTCTGCCAGCGTGTCCTTCAGCCCGTCATGTTCCACCCAGCGGTTGAGGATGTTGTAGCTGGGCTGGTGGATGACGAAGGGAGTCTTGATTTCCTTCAGGATGGCATAAGCCTCGCGCGTGCGCTGGCTGTTGTAGCTGGAGATGCCCACGTAGAGCGCGCGGCCGGAGCGAACGATGTGATCGAGCGCCAGCATGGTTTCTTCCAGCGGGGTGTCGGGGTCGAAGCGGTGGGAATAGAAGATGTCGACATAGTCGAGCCCCATCCGTTTTAGCGATTGGTCGCAAGAGGCGATGACGTATTTCCGGCTGCCCCATTCGCCATAGGGGCCGTCCCACATGTGGTAGCCCGCCTTGGACGAGATGATGAGTTCATCGCGGTAATTCGCAAAGTCGGTCTTGAGGATTTCGCCAAAGGCCTCTTCAGCGCTGCCGGGGGGCGGGCCGTAGTTGTTGGCAAGGTCGAAATGGGTGATGCCGAGGTCAAAGGCCGTCTGACAGATCGCGCGCTTGGTGTCGTGCGGCGTGTCATGGCCGAAGTTGTGCCAGAGGCCGAGGGAGATGGCGGGGAGTTTCAGCCCGGACTTGCCGCAAGGGCGGTAGATCATCTTGGAATAGCGATCAGCGGCAGGGGTGTAGGGCATCGGGGTCTCCGTGATGGAAAGCGGTGGCGCGAAGGTCGCACAGGCGCGTTTGGCTCGCAGTTTGATCAGATGATATGAGGCGCTTCCAGAGGCTTTCCAAACGCCCACGAAAGAATCCGCGTGTTTTCCTTGGCACACATCTTGTCACTTGATCTGCTGCCACCGTAGGTTGAGGCGCGTGATAGGTTCAGAGATTTCGTTTCATGCTGCCATCGGATCAAGGATCGACAGACCCGCAGGTGACCGTCTTTTCCGTTCCCGCCCGTGCCGTGATGGTCAAGCGCGCGTCCGAAATTGCCCTTGGTGTCTATGGGCTGATGATGATCGCGGTGTTCTTCCCTTGGAACGGGCCGCCGCCGCCTGACAGCATCGCCCATATCGTCTGGCCCATACTGGCGGTGGGCACTGCTGCGCCGGCGGCCTTTGTCTGGTTTCGGTGGAAGCGCATCCCGCCGGGTGCGCCCGGCGGCACGCTGCGTATCGGACAGGAGGGGATCGAGTACCGGGTTGGTCCTGATCATATCCGGCTGACATGGGCACAGATCGCGGCTGCATATCCGATCACAAGGCCGCCAAAGACGCGGATCCTTGCTGTTTGGCTGCCAAGTGACGATCCTGACCCCCCTAATTCAAGCCGCAGGACCCTGCTTGAGATCGCTCATTTGAAAAGCCCTTACCGTCCTGTGGAACAGAAGGACGGTGTGGTGCTTCCCCTGCAGCTGTTCGGAAACGGCCAAGAGAAGGCCGACGAAATCATCGCCACCCTTCGCCGCCGTCTGGAGGCGCAAGGAAGGAAGGCGTGATCGAGTCACTGCGAGCCGCATTCCAGCATAAGGCACAAGGCGGCGATGCGCGTGGCATCGCCGCCCTTTGCTGTTGGTCGTCCGTTCAGATGAATCGGTTCCAGAGGTTTTCCAGCCGTTCTTGACGGCCCGATTTCGGTTCGGGATTCAGACCCTTGGCCGTGACAACGGCGGCGGCATCCTCAAGCGAGCCGGTCAGCAGGGCCTTTGCGTCGGCGTTGTTCCACCCGGCGTAGCGGTCGGCGCGGGCCTTTTCCAGCGCGCCATCCGAGAGCAACGCGGCGGCGGCTTTGAGCGCGCGGGCGCAGGTATCCATGCCGCCGACATGGGCGAGGATCAGGTCTTCGGGATCAAGCGATTGGCGGCGGATCTTGGCGTCGAAGTTGGTGCCACCCGTGGTATAGCCGCCTGCACGCAGGATTTCATAGAAGGCCAGTGCCTTTTCCGCATGGTTGTTCGGGAATTGATCCGTGTCCCAGCCGGATTGGTAATCGTTCCGGTTCATGTCGATGGAGCCGAAAATGCCCAGCGCCGCAGCCGTGGCAATCTCATGTTCGAAACTGTGGCCGGCAAGGATGGCGTGGCCCTGTTCGATGTTGACCTTCACTTCTTTCTCCAGCCCGAACTGGACGAGGAAGCCGTAAACCGTGGCCACGTCGTAATCATACTGATGCTTTGACGGTTCCTGCGGTTTGGGCTCGATCAGGATCGCGCCCTTGAAGCCGATCTTGTGCTTGTATTCCACCACCTGTTGCAGGAAGCGGCCCGCATGTTCGCGTTCGGCCTTCAGGTCGGTGTTCAGCAGCGTCTCATATCCTTCGCGCCCGCCCCACAGCACATAGTTCGCCCCGCCAAGCTTGAGCGTCGCATCCATGTTGGCCTTCACCGTGGCCGCCGCATAGGCATAGACGTCCGGGTCAGGGTTGGTGGCGGCACCCGACATCCAGCGGCGGTGGCTGAACATGTTGGCGGTGCCCCAGAGGAGCTGCGTCTTGTGGGACGACTGCTTTTCTCCGAGATAATCGACGATTTCTTCGAGATTGCGTTTGGATTCCGCGAAGGTCGCGCCTTCGGGCCGCACGTCTGCATCGTGGAAGCAATAGAAGGGCGCGTTCAGGATATCGAACATCTCAAAGGCCACGTCGGCCTTGAGCTTGGCCAGCGCCATGGTGTCGCCAAACCAAGGGCGGTCAAAGGTCTGCCCACCAAAGGGATCGCCTCCCGGCCAGGCGAAGCTGTGCCAATAGGCGATGGCAAAGCGCATGTGGTCTTCCATGCGTTTGCCAAGGATCACTTCATCCGGGTTGTAGTGCTGGAAGGCGAATTCGTTGGTGGAAGAAGGCCCCTCATACTTGATCTGGGGGATGCCTTTGAAGAAGTCGGTCATGTCAGTCCTCGGATGGCGGATTGTGCGGCACGGTAGCGTGCGTGGCCTGCGTCAAACGCGGCGGTCAGGCTGCGATCGGGGTCGATGCTGCGCGCGATGGGGGGAAGGGTGGCAATCTCTGCCCCTGCCCCAGTTGCGGCCATGAGGCCAAGGCGTGCCGCGCCAAAGGCCCCGCCGAAATCACCCGCGACGGGCAGGTGAACGGGAATGTCCAGCGCGGTGGCGATGGCCTTGAGCCAGTAGTCTGAGCGGGAGCCGCCGCCCACGGCGAGGAGGCGGCTGATCTTTGTGCCCGTCGCCGCCAGCGCATCGCGGCTGTCGCGGATGGCAAAGGTGACGCCTTCCAGGACGGCGCGGGTGGCGGCAGTGCGGTCTGTCGCGTGTTCAAGGCCAAGAAAGGCGCCACGGATCGCCGCATCGTTCAGCGGTGTGCGTTCGCCGCCCAGATAGGGCAGGAACAGCGTCTTTGATGGGGCGTGCAGATCGGTCAAGCCACCCGTCAGATTGGCGGCGCTGTCACCCACCAGCCCGGCATACCAGTTCAGCGCATCGGTGGCGGCAAGGATGACGCCCATCTGATGCCAAGTGTTCGGCAGTGCGTGGCAGAAGGTATGAACGGCGGTTTCCGGCGCGGGATGATAGCCGTCATTCGCCGCAAACAGCACGCCCGAGGTGCCGAGCGAGACAAAGGCATCACCCGCCTTGACCACGCCCACGCCCACACCGGAGGCCGCGTTGTCGCCCCCACCGCCCGCCACGACCACGCCCTTGGGCAGGCCCCA
>PNND01000044.1 GCA_013824045.1 Rhodobacter sp.
GCATGCAGCAGCACATCCGTCCCCGCCGCCGCCCACTCAGGCGAGATCTCCTCCGCCTCGTTGTGCGACAGCCCATCGACACAGGGACACATCACCATCACCGTCGGCGCCACGCGGTTGATCCAGCAGGCGTCATGCCCGGCCCCCGACACGATATCCATGTGGCTATACCCCAACCGCTCCGCCGCACCGCGGACCACGGTCACCAGACCCGGATCAAAGGTCACCGGATCGAAATGCCCCACATCCTCGATCTCGCAGCCCAGCCCCAATTCCTTCGCCACCGCATGGGCCGCGCGCATCACCTCGGCCTTCATCGCATCCAGCTTGCCCTGCTCAGGGCTGCGGATATCGACGGTAAACACCACCTTGCCAGGAATCACATTCCGGCTGTTCGGAAACACCTTGACCTGCCCCACCGCCCCCACAGCGTTGGGCTGATGGCTCATCGCGATCTGATGCACCCGCTCGGTGATCCGCGCCATGCCCAGCCCCGCATTCACCCGCATGTTCATCGGCGTCGAACCGGTATGGGCATCCTTCCCGGTCAGCGTGATCTCCAACCACCACAGGCCCTGCCCGTGGGTCACCACGCCAATCGTCTTCCCCTCCGCTTCCAGGATCGGCCCCTGCTCGATATGCAGTTCCAGCATCGCATGCATCTTGCGCGCGCCGACAACCTCGTCGCCGACCCAGCCAATGCGCGCCAATTCCTCACCGAAGACCTTGCCCTCCAGGTCCTTGCGACCCTTGGCGTAATCCTCGGTATGGATGCCCGCAAATACGCCACTGGCCAGCATGGCAGGCGCGAACCGCGCGCCTTCCTCATTGGTCCAGTTCGTCACCACGATGGGGCGCTTCGTCCGCACCCCCAGATCGTTCATCGTCCGCACCACTTCCAGCGCGCCCAGAACCCCTAGCACGCCGTCATATTTCCCGCCTGTCGGTTGCGTATCCAGATGCGACCCCATGTAAACCGGCAGCGCCTCCGGGTCCGTCCCCGCCCGCGTCGCGAACATGTTGCCCATGGTATCCACTCCCATGGTCATCCCCGCCGCCTCGCACCAGCGCTGAAACAGATGCCGCCCCTCGCTATCCGCATCGGTCAAGGTCTGGCGGTTGCAGCCCCCCGCCACGCCCGGTCCGATCAGGGCCATCTCCTCAAGGCTGTCCCACAGCCGCGCAGAATTGATCCTCAGGTTCTCCCCGGGTGCTGGCATTGGCTGGCTCTCCCTGTGCGCCGGGGGCATCTTCGCGGCCCCCTTACCCACAATCATTGATCGACTCGTTTCCTGACCATATGGTCAATACGAAACGCATCACAACCTGACCATCCGGTCAACGAGAATCACGGTCACCCATGCCTGAACCTGCCCGCATTTCCCGCATCCGCTCCGGCCGTCGCACAGATATCCGGCAGCAGAACGAACGCCTGATCCTCGATGCCGCCGAACGCGTCTTCGCCGAGGCGGGCTTCGGCGGCGCAACCATGCAACTCATCGCCGATATGGCAGGCCTGCCCAAGGCCAACCTGCATTACTACTTCCCCACCAAAGAGGCGCTCTATCGCCGCGTGGTGCAGAACATTTTTGAGATCTGGCTCGACGCCGCCTCCAGCTTTGATGATGCCGCAGGCCCCGTCGAAGGCATCGGCGCCTATGTACAAGCCAAGATGGATATCTCCCGCCGCCACCCCCACGGCTCCAAAGTCTGGGCGGCCGAGGTGATGCACGGCGCCCCAGTGATCCAAGACTACCTCGAAACCACCCTTCGTGACTGGACCGAAGGCCGCATCACCGTGATCCAGCGCTGGATCGATCAGGGCCAGATGGCCCCCATTGACCCGCGCCATCTACTCTATCTGCTCTGGGCCACCACCCAGCACTATGCCGATTTCGGCCATCAGATCGAAACCCTGAACGCAGGCCAACCGCTCACCGACAGGCAATGGCGCGAGGCAACCGAAAGCGTCAAACAGATCATCCTGCGCGGCATCGGCGCGATCTGAAACTTCGGACCAACCCGCGCCGGTTGACGGCCTTCCCCCCCACCGCCTATCCTTGGTTCCATTCGGTTGCCAAAGAAAAACCAGTATCCAGGTGAGGCAGGTTTCATGCGTTCCATCGAGTCAGTAGCCACCCCAACGCTAACGATCACCGCCCCCGGACAGGTCGTCCGGACTGTCATCCTTGACCAACCGATACAGTTCTTCATCACCAATCCGCGCGACGAAATCCAGAAACACCACGCCCGTGGCAGCTTTTACGAAGCCGAAGAGCTTGAGATCATCCGCAAATGGTGCCCGCCGGGCGCCGTGTTCTGCGACATCGGGGCGAATATCGGCAATCACGCGCTTTACACGCTGAAATTCCTGCATCCCGCCAAGGTCATCCTGTTCGAGCCGAACCCCGACGTCATCCGTATCCTGCTCACGAACCTCGGGCTGAACGGCGTGCTGGATCGCTGCGATCTCTCGCACCTTGGCATCGGCCTATCAGATGTGCCCGCTGAAAACCGCGCCATCTCGGCCCGGCGTGGAAACCTTGGGGCGGGCCGCATCGTCGACTCCGATCAGGCCTCTGGCGGCATCCCGCTGCGCCGGGGGGACGATATCCTCGGCGATATGGCCCCAACCTTCCTCAAGATCGACGTTGAAGGCATGGAAATGGCGGTCTTTGCCGGTCTTGCCCAAACCATCGCCCGCCACCGCCCGACGATCTTCGTCGAAGTTGACACGGAAAACCGGGCAGCCTTCCTCGCATGGCTCACCGCCAACAACTACACTGTAAAGGCGCGCTACCGCCGCTACCGCAGCAATGAGAATTTCCTGATTGTCCCGCGCCGCCCCGCACGACGTGCCAGCAGCGAAGCAGCCCCCGCGACAGAACCAACGACCATAACCGCAAAGGCCGCTCCACCCGCCGTCACCAAAAAGACCAGCCCCAAGCCAAAAGCCAAGGCCGCCGGCGCCTGAACGCCGCTTCTTCCCGTATCATTGGCCGCCCCCCTCTGCTCCCCCGACCCTCAAAACTGACGGATATCAGACCATGGACGTTGCCGATCTCGAAGCCGAAGCCGCCCGCCTGATCCTGTCAGAATTCACCGAGGAAACCGCCCTTCGCCTCGGCCTCACGATCATGAACATGGCCAAACTCGATCGCCTGCCCGTTGTGATCAACATCCGCACCAATGACCGCACTCTGTTCCATCTTGCCATGCCGGGGGCCGCCCCGATCAATGATCGCTGGGCGCGGCGCAAATCCAACACGGCGCTGCATTTTCACCTCGCCTCGCTGCATGTCGGGCGCAACATGGCGGCCAAGGGCGAGACGCTCGCCATGCACGGCCTGTCCGAGGCCGAGTTTGCCATTCACGGCGGCGCGGTTCCGGTTTGCGTCGCAGGCGCGGGCCTTGTGGCCTGCGCCACCGTGTCCGGCCTTCCGCAACTGGAAGATCACCGCCTCGTCACCCGCGCGCTGGAAACCCTTCTACCCGCGCGATAAGGCGCGTAAACTGCGCCCACCGGGCTTTGAAATCGCCGCGCGCTCCCTATCTTTCCCAAGGGAAACAAATCACCAAGAGGGACAAGATGAAATTCCATGGACTGACCCGCGCGCTCGCCATCATCACCACCATGCTGGTCGGCGTGCCCTATCTGATGATCCTCGCCGTCGAATGACGGTGCCGGCGCGGGGACGCGCTGCCTTCCCGCGCCTTACAGCAGTTCCACCTCGACAAACCGCATCTCTTCGCTGCCCGCGTTTATAACGTTGTGCTCCACCCCGGCCATACGCCGATAGGCCGTGCCCGCAGGCACCAGCACCCGCCGCCGCCCGCCATCCGGGTCTTCCAGTTCCATGTCGCAATCCGTCAGCGCGGTGATCACATAGTCATGCCCGTGCCGATGCCATCCGGTTTCCGCCCCCGGCGCGAAATCGAACCGCGTCACCCGCACCTGCGCATCCTCCACCAGCAGTGTCGCCACACATGACTTGCGCATTCACCTGCCCCGCTTTGCCGTTAACGCTTTGCATCCGCCGCAGAATTGCGCCAAGCTCAGCCCAGCGGTCGTTTTTCACAAGAACAAAGTCCCGGCGCATGACAAGACCCCGCACACGCATCCAGCAAAAGAATTCGGAAACCATTCTCGAAGCCGCGCTTGATGTCTTTTCCACCTATGGCTTTCGCGGGGCGACACTGGATCAGATCGCCGAAGTGGCCGGCCTGTCAAAACCCAACCTGCTCTATTACTTTCCCTCCAAGGAAGCGATGCATCAGGCCCTGCTGACGCGGCTCCTCGACACCTGGCTCGATCCACTGCGCGAGATGGATGAAAACGGCGATCCGGTGGCCGAAATCCTCGGCTATGTGCGCCGCAAGATCGAGCTTAGCCGCGATTTTCCCCGCGAAAGCCGCCTCTTCGCCAATGAAATCCTGCAAGGCGCGCCTCGGATGCAAGACGCAATCGAAGGCGATCTCAAGCAGTTGGTGGATCAGAAAAGCGTCATCCTGACGCGCTGGATGGATCAGGGCCGCATCGCCCGCTTGCCGCCGCAGCACCTGCTCTTCTCGATTTGGGCGCTGACCCAGCATTATGCCGATTTCGACATGCAGGTCCGCGCCGTCCTCGGCCCCGGCCATGATCCCTTCACCGAAGCGGGCGACTACCTCGAAACCCTGTTTCGCAAGCTTCTGGCCCCCTGACGCCCGCCCTGCCGTTTCATCTTGGCCTAAATGCCCAGTCAACGCGCGGTCCGGGGCCTACGGTCCCAAACCAAGCTCAGGCCGCCACCGCCTGCCCGACCAAGCCGCTCAGAACCTCGGACGCGATCTCGAATGACCGCAACCGCGCGGCAGGATCATGGATCATTCCGGTCACCATCACCTCATCGGGCTGATACTGCGCCAGCAGCGCCTGCATCTGCCGCGTCACCGTAGCGCGCGACCCAACGGCGGCACAGGACAGCGCCGCCTCCACTTCGGCCCGCATCCCGGCGGGAATCTCCGAAAGGTCGGACGAGGGCTTGGGCAGCTTCCCCGGCCGCCCCATCCGCAACCGCGCAAAGGCCAGTAGCTGAGACGACCGCAAATGCTCCGCATCCGCATCCGTTTCCGCCGCACAGACGCCCATCCCCATCATCGCATAAGGTGCCGCCAGCCATTGCGACGGGCGAAAGGTCCGGCGGTACACATCCAACGCTTCGCCCAGCATCTGCGGTGCGAAATGGGATGCAAAGACATAGGGCAGGCCCAGCCAGGCCGCCAGTTGCGCGCCATAAAGGCTCGATCCCAGTATCCAGACCGGCACCTGCGTGCCCACACCCGGCACCGCCCGCACCCGCGCCTCGGGATGGTCCTCATCCAGATAGCTGATCAGTTCCGTCACATCCTGCGGAAAACTGTCAGCCTGCTCCATATGCCGCCGCAGCGCCCGCGCCGTGGCCATGTCCGTACCCGGCGCGCGGCCAAGGCCAAGGTCGATCCGCCCCGGAAACAGCGTGGCCAGTGTGCCGAACTGTTCGGCAATCACCAAAGGCGCATGGTTGGGCAGCATGATCCCGCCCGCCCCAACCCGGATGCGCTGCGTCCCCGCAGCCACATGCCCGATCACCACCGCCGTTGCGGCCGAGGCTATCCCGGCCATGTTGTGATGTTCGGCCAGCCAATAGCGGTGGTACCCCCAGCCCTCGGCATGGCGCGCAAGGTCCAGCGTCGCCGCCAGCGCATCAGCCGTGCTGGCCCCTTCAGGAACCGGCGATAGATCAAGGATGGAGAAATGTTGCATCGCCACAAGATAATCAGCCTGACCCGCCAGAACAATGCGCGATTAACCGGCCCTTAACCCGACTCGGTCAAAGTCCCGGCATGGCACAGGACATGACATTTCCCAGACGGCCCACATGGGCAGACAGCATCTTCGCCGCCAAGGCTGTGGCAAATGGCGGCGTGATCCGCCGGGCGACCCGCGACGTCGACCGCTACATTGGCCGTGCCGCCTTCGAGCTTGAGGTGCGGCGCAGGGGCTTTCACCTGATCGAGTGCGACAACCAGTATATCGTCATCTGCAATGCAGGCAGGATCAACGTCATTTGCTGATCCACATTCCAAGCGGCTGAAAGTTTCCCCAAAAACTTTCAGCCCGCCCTCGCCCGAAATTTTCCACTGGAAAATTTCGGGGCCTGCGTCCGGAAATCTTTTACAAAAGATTTCCGGACGATCCCCTCAGATCACTCCGCCGCCTGCGCCGACGGGTTGTTCGGATGCGTCGTCCAGTTGGCGTAATCCCCCACCACCTTGCCCGTGCGCGGGTCGGTGGCGCCTTTCGGCATCTCCACCATCGTGATGCAATTGTCCACCGGGCAGACATTGACGCACAGGTTGCAGGCCACGCATTCATCAGCCTTCACGGTGAAGACGCGTTCGGGCGACATGTCGATGGCCTGATGGCTGGTATCCTCGCAGGCCGCATAGCAGCGCCCGCAGGAAATGCAGGCATCCTGATCGATATGGGCCTTGGTGACGTAGTTCAGGTTCAGATCCTGCCATTCCACGAAATTCGGCACCGCCCGCCCGACCAGCTGGTCCAGCGTCATGTGCTTTTCATCAAGGTATTGCGACAGGCCCGAGATCATCTCCTGCACGATCTTGAAGCCATAGGTCATCGCTGCCGTGCAGACCTGCACATTGCCCGCCCCCATGGCGAGGAACTCCGCCGCATCGCGCCATGTGGTCACCCCGCCGATGCCGGAAATCGGCAAGCCCCGCGTCACGTCATGCCGCGCGATTTCGCCCACCATGTTCAACGCGATGGGCTTCACCGCAGGCCCGCAATAGCCGCCATGCGACCCCTTCCCGTCGATCATCGGGAAGGGCGAGAAGTTGTCGAGGTCGACATTGGTCACCGACTTCACCGTGTTGATCAGCGACACCGCATCCGCCCCACCCCGCTTCGCTGCCATCGCGGGCGGCAGGATCGAGGTGACATTAGGCGTCAGCTTCACGATGCAGGGCATCTTGGAATAGTGCTTCACCCAGGCCGTGACCATCTCGATATATTCGGGCACCTGCCCCACGGCAGACCCCATGCCGCGCTCGGCCATCCCGTGCGGGCAGCCGAAGTTCAGCTCCACCCCATCGGCACCGGTATCCTCGATCCGATACAGGATGTCCTTCCAGCTTTCCTCGTCGCAGGGCACCATCAACGAGATGATCATCGCCCGGTCCGGGTAATCCTTCTTCACCCGCCGGATCTCGGCGAGGTTCACCTCCAGCGGGCGGTCGGTGATCAATTCGATGTTGTTCAGCCCCAGAAGCCGCCGGTCCGCGCCCCAGATCGCGCCATAGCGCGGCCCGTTCACGTTCACGATGGGTGGCCCTTCGCTGCCCAGCGTCTTCCACACCACCCCGCCCCAGCCCGCCTCAAAGGCGCGGCGGACGTTGTATTCCTTGTCCGTCGGCGGGGCCGAGGCCAGCCAGAACGGGTTGGGCGATTTGATCCCGATGAAATGCGACGTTAGGTCAGCCATGAAAGCCTCCATATTGGCGTGCGGCAGCGTCGCCCGAAGGCGCGCCCGTCAGTGTGCTATGTGTGAAGGAAAGGGTTAGAACCCCAGCAGGTTCCAGAACCAGCCGATGATGATCCCGCCGATCTCGCCGAACTTCGGGATGACATAGGCCCAGGCCAGCGCGGCGGTCACGTTCACCGCACAGAACAGCGGAAAATTCATCCGCGTCATGCCCGCGAACAGAAAGATCACCGGGCGCAGCGGCCCGAAGAAATGGCCCAGAAACACCGCGCCCACGCCCCATTTGCGAAAGGCGTCGCTCGCTTGTTCCACCAGATCGGGATGGTCGCGCAGCGGCCACATGCCCAGAATGCGCCCGCCGAACCGCAGCCCCAGCCAATAGCTGAAGGTGGACCCGACCACCGCCCCCAAGGCCGCCCCGGCCCAGATCGGAAAGAACGGCACCGCCCCGGTCGCCACCATCGCGCCCACGCCCACCAGAATGGCGGTCGATGGCACGGCAATCGACAGAAAGGCCGTTGTCTCGGCGGCGGCAAAGACCAGCGCCAGCCAGAACGACCATTCCTGATTGCGTTCGATGAAGGCGATCGCCGCCTCGGTCCACGATTCCATGCGGCGCCTCCTGTAACGGCACCGCAGATGGGGCTTTTCCGCGCCCCGGTAAAGGGGGGGCTGCGAAAATCATGTCCGCGCCGCCATCAGCGCGGCATGGATATCCTCGGCCGCATCGCGCCCTTCGGCCACGGCGGTCACGGTCAGGTCATCGCCCCCCGATGCGCAATCGCCCCCGGCCCAGATCCCGGCCACTGACGTGCGCCCTGCCCCGGTCACGGCAATCTTGCCGCCTGTCAGAGCAATCCCCTCTGGCGCGCCGGTCAGCGTCTGGCCGATGGCCTTGTAAAGCTGATCCGCCTTCAGCCGGAAGGTCTCGCCCGTGGTCTTCAACCCGTCCGGCCCTTCAGCGGTGTAGGCGAATTCCACCTCGGCCACCGCACCATTGCCATGCACGGCCACCGGGGCCGCGTTGCAGATGATCCGCACGCCCGCGCTGGTGGCATGTTCCTGCTCATAGCCGCTCGCGCTCATCTTCGCCTGATCCCGGCGATAGACGATGGTCACATTTTCGGCCCCCAGCAGCTTGGATTGCACCGCGGCATCCACCGCCGTCATCCCGCCGCCGATCACCACCACATCGCGGCCCACCGGCAGCATCGACTTGTCCTTCGCCTGCCGCAGCTCGGCAATGAAATCCACTGCGTTGCGCACATTGACGCGCTCCTCGCCCGGCGCGCGCAGGGCATTCACCCCTGCCAGCCCCATGCCCAGAAACACCGCGTCATACTCGGCCTGCAACTGCGCCAGCGATACATCACGCCCCAGCGCCATCCTGGTCTTCACCGTGATCCCGCCGATCTGCAGCAGCCAATCCACCTCATCCTGCGCGAAATCGCCCACGGCCTTGTACTGCGCGATCCCGTATTCGTTCAGACCGCCCGCCTTCGGCCGGGCATCGAACATCACGACATCATGCCCCTTCATCGCCAGCCGATGCGCACAGGCCAGCCCCGCAGGCCCCGCCCCTACAACGGCCACCCGCTTGCCCGTCGCCGCCGCCCGCGCAAAGGGATGCACCCCCTTGGCCATCAGCGTATCGGTGGCAAAGCGCTGCAGCCGCCCAATCTCCACCGGCTTGCCCTCCGCCGCCTCGCGCACGCAGGCCTCTTCGCACAGCGTCTCGGTCGGGCACACACGGGCGCACATGCCGCCAAGGATGTTCTGGCTCAGGATCGTCCGCGCCGCCGCATCCGGCGTGCCCGTGGCGATCTGGCGAATGAAGAGCGGAATGTCGATGCTCGTCGGACAAGCCGTGATGCAGGGCGCGTCATGGCAAAAGTAGCAGCGATCCGCCGCCACCCGCGCCTCATGCCCGTCAAGCGGCGGCTCATGATCTGTGAAGTTTCCGGCAAGCACATCGGCTGGCAGACGCCCCGGCACGACACCGGGCGTTAGCGGGCTGTTGGACAAGGCAATCTCTCCCTGTTTGCTGTTCTTTGTTAAGGAAAGGCTGCCATAGGGTCTGTTTTTTATCAAACGGTAAAATTACCGTCAGGGCAGAATTTTCCCCCTTCCGGGCCCAATCCGCTTTGGATGCCTGAAATTCAGGCGCTCCTGCCCTGCACATCGCCGCTTTTCACCCCCGGCAGGGTGGCGTATAAGCACGCGATCCTTGGCGATGCCCCTCTGGCATCCCCAGATGGACAGGCAGAAATGAACCCCGGCGCAACGTCGCCAGCAGAGGACCGGCATGAGCAAGCACACTTCCGAAGCAGATGTCGCCTTTATTCAGGCGCTCGCGGAACTTCTGAACAAGAACGAACTGACGGAACTGTCGGTCAAACGCGAATATGGCGAAGATGACAGCCTCGAAGTGCGCGTCGTCAAACAATCGAACGTCGTCACCATGACCGCCGCCGCGCC
>PNND01000243.1 GCA_013824045.1 Rhodobacter sp.
CAGGAATTGCGCGCCATCATCGGGCCGAACGGGGCGGGCAAGACCACGTTCATGGATATCGTCACCGGAAAGACCCGCCCCGACAGCGGCGCGGTGACATTCGGCGAACGCTCCATCTCGCTTCTGTCGCTGTCCGAGGCCGAAATTGCGCGGGCCGGCGTGGGCCGCAAGTTCCAGCGCCCCACCGTGTTCGAGGATCAATCGGTTGCCGACAACCTCACCATGGCGCTGAAGGCCGCCCGTGCGCCGTGGCGGGTGCTGTTCTGGAAAGAAGGCCCCGCAGACCGCGCAAGGGTGCAGGACCTTGCCGCCGAAGTGGGCCTCGCCGATCACCTACAGCGCAAGTCGGGCGAGTTGAGCCACGGGCAGAAGCAATGGCTGGAAATCGGGATGCTGCTGGCGCAGGAGCCGCGTCTCTTGCTGGTCGACGAACCCGCCGCGGGCATGACGCTGGCCGAACGCGAGCATACAACCGCGCTGCTGGTGGAAATGGCCAAGACCCGTGCGGTCGTGGTGGTGGAGCATGACATGGAATTCGTCCGCCGACTAAACTGCAAGGTGACGGTGCTGCACGAAGGAGCGGTGCTGGCCGAAGGGTCGCTGGACCATGTCACCAAGAACAGCCAAGTGATCGAAGTCTATCTGGGGCGGGGCTGAGATGCTGAAAACCGAAGGGCTGACCCTGCATTACGGCGGATCGCAGATCCTCTATGGCATCGATATGGAGGCCCGTGCGGGTGAGGTGACCTGCATCATGGGCACCAATGGCGTGGGCAAGACCAGCCTTCTTAAGGCGCTTGCGGGCACGCATCCCCGGTCCGGCGGCAAGGTGATTCTGGATGGCGAGGATGTGCCCCGCGTGCCGCCGCAGGGCATGGCCAAGCGCGGGCTGGCGGTGGTGCCGCAGGGGCGGATGATCTTTCCCCTGCTGACGGTGACCGAAAACATGCAAACCGCCTTTGCCCTGCTGCCGAAATCCGAACACCGCATTCCGGATGAGATCTACGATCTCTTCCCGGTGCTCAAGGATATGGGCCACCGCCGGGGGGGCGATTTGTCGGGCGGGCAGCAACAGCAACTGGCCATCGCGCGGGCGATGATCATGAAACCCAAAGTGCTGCTGTTGGACGAACCGACCGAAGGCATCCAGCCCAACATCATCCAGCAGATCGGGCGCGTGATCAGCTATCTGCGCGGCAAAGGTGACATGGCGATCATTCTGGTCGAGCAGTATTTCGATTTCGCCTATGGGCTGGCGGATCAGTTCTATGTGCTCAAGCGCGGGGCAGTGGCATTGCAGGGCAGCAAGGCGGAGCTATCGCAAGATACCTTGCGTGCAACCGTATCTGTCTGATGTTCTTTGACAAAACGAAAGGGCCGCCCCATCGGGACGGCCCTTCGCATGTTCGGCTTTCGCCGGATCAGTTGGTCGCTTCGCCCTCGGCCGGGGCAGCTTCACCTTCTGCCGGCGCTGCGGCAGCACCGAACGTCGCGAGGAAGGCCACAACGTTTGCGCGTTCTGTCTCGTTGCCAAGCTTGAACACCATCTTCGACTTGGCCTTGCTGTCGCCCGACTTGTCCTTCAGGAACTTTGCCGGATCGGCGAGGTAAGCATTCAGATCCTCTTCGTTCCAAGCAAAGCCGCCTGCCCCAAGGGCGACGATGGATTCGCCATACTTGAAGTCGGGATAAGCACCTGCGGTGCGGCCGATGATGCCGTACAGGTTCGGGCCGGTCTTCGCATTCCGGCCTGCCAGCACTTCACCAGCTTCGTTCTGCACGACGTGGCAGGTCTGGCACTTGTTGAACACCTTGGCGCCCGCTTCGGCATCGCCGGCGGCAAACGCGGGTGCTGCAAGCACCGATGACAGGACGGCAAGGGCAGTAAGTTTGGTCTTCATCGAGGGTGTCCTCCAGGTTTCTTGGCGCACCTTAATGTGGTCCAAAGGCTTTGTCAGGCAAGTCTTCGTGACAAGGCAGTAAATATTTTTGCCTATGCCACCGCATGTGCCACGGCGCAACGCTGCCAGAGCGAGGCAAGTGCCGTCACCAGATGGTCGATATCGGCATCCGAATGCAGTGGCCCAGGGGTGATGCGTAGCCGTTCCGTGCCCTTTGGCACCGTGGGATAGTTGATCGGCTGCACATAGATGCCCCAGTCATCCATCAGGATGTTTGAGATCATGCGGCATTTCACCGGATCGCCGATCATCACCGGGATGATGTGGCTGTCATTTTCCAGATGCGGAATGCCGGCCCGCGTCAGACGTGCGCGCAGCTTGGCGACATTGTCCCGCTGGGCATTGCGCTCCGCGTCGGACTGCCGCAGATGGCGGATCGAGGCGGATGCCGCCGCCGCAACCGCCGGGGGCAGGGCGGTGGTGAAGATGAAGCCGGACGCAAAGCTGCGGATGAAATCGCACAGCGCTTCGGACCCGGTGATATAGCCACCGACGCAGCCGAAGGCCTTGCCCAGCGTGCCTTCGATCAGGCTGATGCGATGGGCGAGGCCCAGTTCTTCGGTCACGCCGCCGCCATGGGGGCCGTACATGCCCACGGCATGGACCTCGTCGATATAGGACAGCGCGCCATGGGCTTCGCAGACCTCGACGATCTCGCGGATGGGCGCAATGTCGCCATCCATCGAATAGACCGATTCAAACGCGACGATCTTGGGCCGGTCGCCCACGGCGTGAAGCTTCCGGTCCAGATCGCGCCAATCATTGTGCCGCCACAGAACCTTGTCCGCGCGGGAATGGCGGATGCCTTCGATCATACTGGCATGGTTCTTTTCATCCGACAGGATCACCGCATTCGGGATGCGTGACCCCAGCGTCGACAGCGCCGCCCAGTTCGATACATAACCCGAGGTGAACAACAGCGCCGCCTCCTTGTTGTGAAGCTGCGCCAGATCGCGTTCCAGGATCAGGTGGTGGTGATTGGTGCCGGAAATGTTGCGAGTCCCACCCGCCCCGGTGCCGCAGGTCAGCACGGCGTCGACCATCGCGTTCACGACAGTCTGGTTCTGTCCCATCCCCAGATAGTCATTCGAGCACCAGACCGTGACTTCGCGCACGGCGCCGTCCTTGTGATTGGCGGCGCGCGGAAAGGAACCGCAGCGGCGCTCAAGATCGGCGAAGACACGATAATTGCCTTCGGTCTTGAGTGTATCAAGCTGGCCCTTGAAGATTGCGTCGAAGTCCATGTCGTCACTTCCTCACTGTCAGTGGCTTTTCGGGTCTCGGTTTGCCCGATGCATTTGCTGGTGTCAGGGCGGCGCGGTTGGATGGCATCATCCAGCGCCAGAGCTTCTGGTCAGGGAGCGGCAGAACCATGAACCAATGCTCCAGAAGTGCCAGCACGGTCAGGGCGGAAAGCAGGGTAAAGCCGATGATCTGGCCGTCCGTTGTCGCGGCCCAGAGCCGTTCCAGAAAGCAGGCCACGGCAAAGGACAGCGCGGTGATCGACACCGGAAAGAAGGCGTTCATCGGCGCAATACGAAAATGGCTGGGCAGATGCGCCAGCGGGCGGGGCAGAAACTCGGTATGGATGCGCGGCACGCCGAAGAACAGGTTCAGCTTGGCCGAGATGCGCGCGAAGAACAGGATCGCAAAGGTCCACAGGCCAAAGCGGTTCTCTTGTCCTTCGCTGATCAGGGCCAGCACGCCCAAGGTTGCCATCAAGACAAGCTCGTGCCATGCGATCGTGCCGCAAGCGCGCAAGAAGCGCTCCCACATCGGCGCAAAAGGCGGGCAGGGGCGGGTGTTCGGCCCAGCGATGATGCCCGACAGAAAGGCCAGTTCGATCCAGCCCCAGATCGCCAGCGCCGCGACAAAGCCCGTGAAGGCACCAGTTGCGCTGCCATCGCCAAGCGAGTGATGCAGGGCCCCAAAGCCGAAAAACAGCAGCGGCAGGCCCAGCATGACCGACCAAAGATGCGCATCGCGCCCCTCTAGATCGGCCCGCTTGACGCGCCAGATGATAATCCCTGTGGAAAACCACCACAGAAACAGCGCCGCGACCGCAGCCACCCATGGATTAGTCATGCGCGGCACCCCCTGTTAAAGGGGTGCCGCACCGGGCCGTGGGACGCGCCCATCCCACTGCCGCAACCACCGCTTTCGCGGCGATATGTCGATCCTGGATCAATAGATCGGTTCCATCCGGACTTGTGCCGGAGGAGTAAGCTTCTTGACCGGGATCAGATAAAGTCCGGCAAAGGCCGCCATGGCCCGCACCGTTGCTGCCTTGTGTGCAACCCAGCCTGACAGGCCGCCATTGCGCTTGGCCTTGTCCATGTCGCGCATGGCACTGTCCATCTTGCGCAGGCCAGGCAGCCAGCGCGGATGGTCGATGTCCAGCTCCACCGGGAAGACCTGCCGCGCGATGGCCGAGGTCTTGCGATAGACCTCTTGGTCATACCAGTCGATATCGATCCCCAGCGCGTTGTGGAATTCCACCCGCGCATGGTCGCGCACCCACATGGTTGAATAGACCGCCGTCAGGAAGAAGCGGATCCACAGCTTGTTGGCAAAGCTGGTGGTCAGTTTTGGGTCGGTCCGCATCAGCAGGGCAAAGGCCTCGCCATGGCTGAACTCGTCGTTGCACCATTCCTTGAACCACTTGAAGATCGGGTGGATACGGAATTCCGGATGCGCCTCAAGGTGGCGATAGATGGTGATATACCGGGCGTAGCCGATCTTTTCCGACAGGTAGGTGGCGTAGTAGATGAACTTGGGCCGGAAATAGGTGTATTTCTTCGCCTTGGTCAGAAAGCCCAAGTTCACCGCGACACCTGCCTCGCGCAGGGCATCGTTGATGAACCCGGCATGGCGGGCCTCGTCGCGGGCCATGTAGTTGAACAGCTCGCAGATGTCGGGGTTGTTGCCGCGCCGCTTCATTTCCTTGTAGAGCACACAGCCCGAAAATTCGGCCGTGCAGGACGATACCAGAAAGTCGATCAACTCGGCCCGCAGGGCAGGGTCCATCGCCTTCCAGTCGATCGCGTCCCATTCCGCGTTCTTCTTGAAATGCCCGCGGTTCGGGTCGCTCTTCATCTGGGCGATCAGCTTGTCCCACTCCGCGCGCACCGGGGTGACGTCGATGCGGTCCATCTCGTCAAAGTCGGTGGTGTAAAAGCGCGGGTTGAGAAGCGTGGTTTCCGTGGCCATGGCCGTTGTGTCGAAGGCATCCGACATTTCGGCATGCAATTCGCCATGGGTGGTGTCGTGCTGCGGTTGGGCATGGGCGTTCATAGCGTCACCTCGTCCGAGAAGGAGAATTCGCACAGCTCCATGAACTCCAGATCGCCGGTCAGGCGGGTCCATTGGCGTTCAAGCCAGGTTGCGCGGGTGATCGTGGCGGTGCGGTCCTCGATGACGACCTCGCCATAGGCCGCCATTACGGGCGTGCCATGGACAAGAACCTCATCACCGGGATGGACCACGGCGCCGTTGTTGAAACGCACATGTGCATGCAGGCTTTCGAAGCGATGACTCACCTCGACAGTGCAAGGCACCTGTTCCTTCTCTCTCGAAAAAAATCCCATTTCTTGGTTCCCTTATTGCTCTAGCAGCCGTTCAAATGCGGCTTTGTTTTCCCCACCAAAGGCATAAAGCTCGGCGCTCCATCCGGTGGCAGGGTCTTCTGCGACAAGGCGGCCATTTGCATAGCGAACGATGTTCATGGGCGGATTGCCTTCGATCCCATGCGTCAGACGCTCGCGCGCCATGGCGTTCTGGATCACCGTGATGAAGCCACCATGCGGCAGGTCGGCCAGCAGGGTGCCATCAGCATTGCGCACGACCACGGATTGGGCATCCCGCCCTTCCAGAATGATCGCACGCGATGCGACCACTTCTGAAGGCTTAGGCTGCCCAACAGTCGGGCGGTCCGACACCACGGCCGCCGTCGTGATGACAAGCGAGGTGACGGCCAGCGCGAACATGCCGCGCAGCAGAACCTTGGGGATCATCTCGGGTTTCTGGTTGCGCAGCGCGGGTTGACGGGGTGTGTTCATGATCTTCTCCCCTTATTCCGCTGCCACGGCATCCGCACCCATCGGGGCGGGGCTGCTGCGCGAGATGACAGGCATCGCCAACCGGCTTTCAGCCGCTTCGGCCAGGATGCGCGCCACCTTGGCGGCTTCCGGCACGCAGCGCAGGGCGGGCTGGGTCTTTTTCATATGTCCGGGACGCAGATGCGGCCAGAGCGCGACATAGGCCAGCCGGGTTTCGCCCAGCGTTTCCATCGCGATGGTGCCGGTGCCCTTGGGGGTGATCTCTGCCCTTGCGGTTGCAACCTGCGTTAGCGGGATGTTGTAAGTGACTGACAGCGCCGCCCCGATCTTCATCAGCACCCGCGATGAGGTGATGGTGTAGACTGTGGAACGGGCCTGTGCCCAGGCCAGCAGCCAGACCACGGCCACAGCCGCAAAGGCCAGCACCAGATAGGGCAGCCCGCGTGCGAGTGAGAGCAGGACGCCCCCCTCGGCTAGGGCGAGCCCCGCCTTCCACAGCACGATCAGCGCCATGTAGCCGGCGATCCAGCGGATCTTGAAGGCCTCGCGGGCAAGCGCGCCGGTATCGGGGCGGCCTTGCCAGAGTACCTCTTCCCCCTTGGGGAGCGGCGCGGGAATGCCCGGCGCCACGTCGAATGCGAAATCATCATGGCCTGACATCTTCAGACCCTCCGTGTTGGGGTAAGACGGGGCGGCCCGGGCGCAGGCCGCCCCCCTTCTTCATTCAGAGGCCGTACTTGCGCTTGTCGGCGTCATACATCCAACCGCCGCCGACATAGCCCGAGATCTTGTCTTCCTCGAGCTTGGTCACGGTGGTCATGGATTTGGTCTGCGGGATGGCCTCGAAGCTGTCCGATGCCAGGGCGCGGACACGCACGCGGTCACTCCAGATGCGGGCAAGGGTCATCGGGACAAGGCGCTTGCCACCCGAGTTCAGCTCGATCTCCAGATAGCGGACGAGCTGTTCCGGGGCATCCACCCACATGTCCGACACGCGGCCGACGACCTCGTTATCGGCAGCCTGAACCGGCAGGCCGCGCGGATCGCGCCCGGCGCTAACCACAAAGCCCTTGGCATGGCCCATAGGCACGATCTTGGCATGGCCATGGCCATCCAGTTCCGGCTCGTCCCGCCGCGGCACCCAGGATGCGGGGCCGACACCATCGACCAGCGGATTGCCGGTCGGGGCATGGGGGAAGCCTTCAGACACAGCCGTCCGCGCCAGAGCCAGATCGGTGCGGCGATGCGCGGCCTCATTGGCGGTGGAAGGAACGGTCACGTCACCCTTGCCATGCGGCAAGTGGAAGGTCTTGGGCTTGGGCACGGGGAAGGGGCCTTGGTTCGGGGCGGGCGTGCCGTCCTCCATCTCCAGCGGATAGCCTTCGCGCATGTTTTCGGTTTGCAGATAGAAGATCAGCAGGGCGAAGAAGCCCCAGAACAGCCAGATGGAAAGGCTGGCCAGATCGAAGTTTCCAAAAAAGTTGACACCTACCATGTGATGGTCCTCCGGGTCAGGTGGGGAATTCGGCAATACGCAGGCGCCCATCGCCGGAAGTCTGCGGGTGGTTCTGGTCGGCAAGAGGCCGAAGCCGGACCATCGGTCCGAGCACGGCAAGGGTTGCAAAGAGCAGCCCGATTTCGAGGTGGTAAACGAAAGAGTACCCAAGCGACGGGTCGCTCAGCGCGGGGCCCAGACGGCCCGAGCTTGCCAGATGGCCGACCACGTCGCGGATCGTGCCACCCATGAAGATGGACAGGCCATAAGCCGTGGCCTGCGCGGCACCCCAAGCGCCCAATGCGATCCCGGCTCCGGCGATGCCGCCCACCGGCATGGTCATGGCTACCGTCAGCGTCGCGATGGCAAAGAGCCCGCCGCCGAAACCGATCAGCCCGGCCCCGGCAAAGAACAGCGCGGTCGACCCGAGCGGTGCCGCAAAGATCACACAGGAAAAGGCCAGCACCCCGGCCAATATGCCGCGCGCCGCCATGCGGATCGGGTCCACCCCGCGCGCCAGCCAGCGCGCCGCCAGCACGAAGCCGCAGAGCGCTCCCGCCGCCGACATCGCCGTCAGCATCGTCGTCTGGGATACGTTCAGCCCAAGGATTTCACCGCCATAAGGTTCCAGCAGCACGTCCTGCATGGTGAAACCAAGCGTGCCCAGCATCACCACCACCAAAAGCCGCCCCGCCGTGCCGCCTGCCATCAGATCGACCCATGCATCGCGGAAGCGCGGGCGCGGTGCCTCGCGTTCCGCTCTGGTCATCGGGCGCACGATTTCCTGCTTCCACAACGCGATCAGGTTCAGAACCAACGTCGCCAGCGCGCAGCCCTGCACGACCTGAACCAGCGTAAGCGGGTCAAAGTTCTGCAACAGCCAGCCGATGGCCAGCGCCGAAACCCCCATCCCCAGCAGGTTTGCCACGTAAAGCAGTGCCACAACGCGCGGCCGCGTCGCATCGCTGGCCCGGTCCGAGGCCAGCGCAAGACCTGCGGTCTGCGTCATGTGCATCCCAAGGCCGGTCATCAGGAAGGCAACCGCGGCCAGCACTTCTCCAGCAAAGGGTAGGTCAAAGGTCCGGTCGCCCGACAGAACCAACAGCGCGAATGGCATTACGGCCAGCCCGCCCATCTGCCACAGCGATCCGAACCACAGATAGGGAACCCGCTTCCAGCCAAGCGCTGAACGATAGGTGTCCGACCGATGGCCCAGAAAAGCGCGGAAGGGGGCGACCAGAACGGGAATGGCAATCATCGCCGCTACGATCATCGCCGGAACCGAAAGTTCCACGATCATCACCCGGTTGAGCGTGCCCAAGAGCAGC
Organism: Rhodobacter sp.; assembly: GCA_013824045.1. Taxonomy (GTDB): domain Bacteria; phylum Pseudomonadota; class Alphaproteobacteria; order Rhodobacterales; family Rhodobacteraceae; genus Paragemmobacter. The sequence continues at coordinate 8,843 of PNND01000243.1, forward strand.
ACTTGCGCCATCCCGACCGACACCTGGAACAGCGAAAGCCGCAGAAGCTGCGCCATAGGCAGCCCGTCGGATGCCACATCCGCAAAGGGCAGCCAGTTGGCCGAAAACTTCTGCAGGTCTTTCTTCCGGATTATCACGGGCGATACTCCAGACATTCCGAAATGTAGAAGCCACGGCTTACCCGCTCGACCCGGCTGACCTTGCCGCCGGTCTGTGCGGTCAAGTGCCGCCAATCCTGCGGGATCATGGTGGGGGACCGGTCCGCGCGCGGGAACGCTTTGCCCAGCGTGAAGAAGGTCATGAGGAAGGGCGTGCGCGGGGCCACGGTGAAGACCACCCGGTCCGCTGTCCGCGCGCCGACCTTTGCCAAGGCATCGGCAATATCGCCGGTGCGGTAATAGATCAGGCTGTCCATCGCCATGACGAAATCGAACCGCCCATGGCTGGTGCAGGTCATGTCGCCTGCGGCAAAGGTGACGCGGGGTTTCAGATCCTCGGTCAACCGTGCCTCGGCGATTGCGATCAGCTGGGGCGAGATGTCCACCGCCACCACATCCGCGCCGCGCGCCGCCAGTTCCGCCGTCATCAGGCCAGTGCCGCAGCCTGCATCCAGCACCCGGCAGCCGCGCAGATCGCCCGGCAGGCGCAACAGCATGATCGCACGCATGCGATCACGCCCTTCGCGTACCGTTTGGCGGATGCGGCTGACAGGCGCATCAGAGGTCAGGCGCTCCCACACCTTGGTGGCGCTGCGGTCGAAATAGTCTTCGACCCGGGAGAGCGTGGCGGAATAGTCCTGCATTCTCAGTCAAATCCCAGAAGTTCGAAAATCTCACGGTCAGGCAGCGGGTCGGGGGTCGATCCAGCCCCGGCGACTGAGCGCCAGAGCGTTTCGGCCAGCCGCAGGTATTCGGCGCGGGCGGTGACGATGTCCTGTTCGTCATCCATCTCGAACAGCGTCTTTTTCTTGAGACGCGAGCGGCGGATGGCGTCGATGTCGGGCATATGGGCGAGGCGGTTGAAGCCCACCTTTGCGCAGTAGCGGTCGACCTCGTCCGTCTCGCGCGAGCGGTTGGCGACGCAGCCTGCAAGCTGCACCTTGTAGTTGCCCGATTTGGCCTGCACGGCGGCGATGATGCGGTTCATCGCGTAGAT